>JAGXSR010000074.1 GCA_018333405.1 Dethiobacter sp.
CCCTTTACCTTAAATTATGCCCGCCGAAGAAGGAGCAATGATCATCCTTGCACAAAGTTACTTTTCTTCCTCAACAAAAAGTAATTACAGTGCCGCCTGGAACAAATCTGCTTGCAGCTTCCGCCCTGGCCGGCGTTCCGGTAGAAGGTAATTGCGGCGGCAAAGGCGCCTGCGGCAAATGTAAGGTCAGGATAGTGGAGGGCGACCGCAAAGAGCCCACTGCCGCCGAAAGCAAAGGCTTAAGCGCGGATGAGCTGGCCAACGGCTGGGTTCTGGCCTGCCAAAGAGAAGTGTGTGGCTGCACCGTTGCGGAGATACAGGCTGCGCGCGACGCCTGCAACCGTAAAACAACCCTTCACCGCGCCGCATCTGTAATCGAACCTGAACCGAGCGTGGAAAAGATAGCGCTTAAATTGTCGCGCCCGTCGATTGAAGATCAAACTTCCGACCTGGAGCGACTGCGGCAGGCCCTTTCGCGGCAAGAACTCTCAGTAAACTTAAAGTTGCTGGCCGCCTTGCCGGGCGCCCTGCGTCGCCGGCGTTTTGCCGTGACCGCGGTTATCTCAGATCAGCAGTTGATTGCCGTGGAGCCGGGCGACAGTAGCGGAGGCATCTTCGGCCTGGCTTTTGATATCGGCACTACAACCCTGATGAGCTCGCTGATTGATCTCTCAAGCGGCGCAGTTTTAGCGGTAACCGCGGCAACCAACCCGCAAAATGTATTCGGATCCGACGTGGTCTCACGTATTACCCATGCTTCAAAAAGTCCGGAATACTTAACCGCCCTGCAGCAGAAAGTAATCGAAACTCTAAACATCATGATTGCGGGGCTTTCAGCTCAAACAGGCGTCAGGACAGACGAGATATACGAAGCCGTGGTGGTGGGCAACACCACAATGAGCCACCTTTTTTTGGGAATTGATCCCGCCCACCTGGCCCTTGCTCCGTTTATTCCGGCTTTTCAGAAAGCGCTGGAATTGGACGCGGCAGATCTGGGACTGGCCATGAACCGCTTTGGCCGGGTGACAGTACTGCCCAATATCGCCGGATATGTCGGCTCCGATACCGTAGGAGTGATTCTGGCCACAGACTTAGACCGGCGAAGCGATCCCTGCCTGGCCGTGGATATCGGCACTAACGGCGAACTGGTGCTGGCTGCTAACGGGAGAATTCTCGCCTGCTCTACCGCCGCCGGACCGGCTTTTGAAGGCGCTCAGATTCGGTATGGCATGCGGGCGGCAGACGGAGCCATTGAGGCGGTGGATATTTACAACGATGATCTGAAACTGCAAGTGATCGGCGGCCTGAAAGCGCACGGCATCTGCGGATCCGGTCTGATCGATGCGGCAGCGGCGCTGCTTAAAGCCGGAGCGATTGAACCTTCCGGCCGCCTGGTCAATCCTGAAACCGATGCTCTGAAGTTGCCGGCTTCAATCAGACAGCGGATACGCCGCGGCGCCGGCGGTTTCGAGTTCATCCTGGCGGACGCTTCCCAAACCTCAACCGGATCGGATCTGGTTTTGACCCAAGGCGATTTACGGGAGTTGCAGCTGGCTAAGGGCGCCATCTGCGCCGGGTTTAAGGTGCTGCTTCGGGAAGCGGGGATTACGTCAGAAGATGTGGAGTGTGTGCTTTTAGCGGGGGCCTTCGGCAACTATATCCGTGTGGAGAGCGCCCTGGCCATCGGCCTGTTGCCCGCTTTGCCGCCGGAGAAAATTATCCCTGTGGGCAACGCCGCCGGCGACGGCGCCTGCATGGCCCTAATCTCTAAGTCAGTGCGCCGGCGAGCCTTCGCCCTGCCAAAGCGGGTAGAGCATGTAGAGCTTTCCACCAGGCAGGACTTCCAGGAAGAGTTTATCAACGCCCTGGCTTTCCCGGGGTAAAGCGGATCAATTGAGGCGCGGACAAGGGGCGTTAACTGAAAATGGCCGCTCTGAGCGGCAGAGCACCGGCGATGGCCGGCAGAGCGTCCCGCCCGGCAGTATTCAGCGATCAGCCACCTAAACGGGTTCCAGGCGGCACAAAGGGAAATTTTTTTCGGCATGGATTCAAACAGCTGCTTCGGGTCATAATTTATATCAGGCCCCAAATCCCCTTGAATAACGGACGCACGATCGTTAAGATGAAGATACGGGAGTAAGCCAGGATTAATACCGCCGGCTTCAAGGTATAAACAGCTGAAACTATAGTCCCTTTAACAACCGTTTTCACAGAAGGAGAGCCGCACAAAACCAGTGGAAAAAGATAATCGCCGCTCCGATCTGCTTTCCCCAAAAGATTCCGTCAATACAGGACTCAATTTGAAACATTTAAGCGGCATCTGGATCGGCAAACTGATTATGGGGGCGAGCCGGCTTACCGGCCGGGGCGGCACCACACTTCCCGGCCGGGCCGCTTTAAGATTTTCACCGGGGATACTGGCCTATTTGAGCCGGCAGCTTGCGCAGGGCAGCGTTCTGGTTACCGGCACCAATGGTAAGACTACAACCGCGTCCCTGCTCACCGGCATTCTCAGGCAGGCCGGCTACCAATGTCTGCACAATCAGTCCGGTTCGAATATGTCGTGGGGTGTGGCCTCCGCGCTGATCGGCGCCGGCGCCTGGAGCGGAAAGCTGCCCGGAGATATCGGGATTATGGAAGTGGATGAAGGAGCTTTTCCCGCCGTGGTCAGAGAGCTTAAACCCCGGGGGGCTGTGGTCACCAATATCTACCGCGACCAGCTGGACCGCTTTGGCGAGATCGATCACGTGCAAAAAACAATCCTGAGCGGGCTGGATTGTCTTCCCCCGGACAGCTTCCAGGTTTTAAACGCCGACGATCCGTCCCTGACCGACATGCGCAGCGACCGGCCTGGGAGAACATGGTACTATGGACTGGAGCTGGAGCTGCCGCCGGATCTCTTCCGGAATACGGCTCAGGATATAAAATCCTGCCCGCACTGCCATGATCAGCTGTTTTACGAGCGCATCTATTTTGCCCACCTGGGCCGCTACCGTTGCCAAAAGTGCAATTTTCGCAGGCCTAAGCCGGACGTAACCTTGAATAAACGTTTTTTTACTGCAGACGGACGAACGGTCATCGAGCTGCGCCTGCAGGGTAAATCGCTTAAACTGGACTATCCGCTGATGGGCGCCTACAATCTGTACAACGCCCTGGCCGCGGCCACCTGCGCGACCGCATTAGGAGTTCCGGCGGATCTGATCGGCGCCGCCCTGACCAAAGCCGCTCCCTCCTTCGGACGGATGGAGCGTTTTTCCATGGACGGGCGGACGCTGATCATGGCGCTGATCAAAAATCCGGCCGGAGCCAACGAGGTGCTGCGCACACTGATCGAGAAGGAAGGTAAAATTCACTTACTTGTAGCCATTAACGATAAAATTGCCGACGGCACTGATATTTCCTGGCTGTGGGACGCCGATTTTGAGCAGCTCAAGTCGATCCGGGAGCGGCTTGCGCCGGTCGTGGTGTCGGGGCAAAGAGCCTGGGAGATGGTTTTGCGCTTGAAGTATGCCGGGCTCGACTCCGCCGGCATTACGCTGGAAGAAAGCCCGAAGCAGGCCATACTGAAAGCGCTGCAACTGACGCCTCCCGGGGAAATACTGTTTATTATGCCGACCTATACCGCGATGTTCGACTTGCGCCGCGCCCTGAACGCTTTAGGTGTCGCTAAACCATACTGGGAGGGCCCATAAAAAATGGCCGGGATTAATATCTATCATCTTTATCCGGAACACTTAAACCTCTATGGTGATCGGGGGAATATCCTGGCGCTTTGCCGGCGGGCCGAATGGTATGGCCTGCCCTACACCCTGGTTCATGTTCGGCCGGGCGAAAAGATCGACTTTGCCCGATGTGACCTGCTGTTTATGGGCGGCGGGCAAGATTATGAGCAGAGACTTGTAGCCGGGGACCTTAAACGACACCGAAGTGAACTGTTGGCCGCAATTGAACAGGGCATGGTCATCCTGGCTGTCTGCGGCTCGTACCAACTATTGGGCCGCTACTACACGACTGGTAAGGGAGACAGCATCCCCGGGCTGGATATTCTAGACCTGTACACCAAATCCGGCCATAAACGAATGATCGGCAATATCGTTACCCAAAGCCGTCTCTGGGAACCGCCGCGCACCCTGGCCGGCTTTGAAAACCACGCCGGCCGCACCTACTTAGGTCCTTCCGTTAAACCGCTGGGCAAAGTGGTGCACGGCTTCGGCAATAACGGCGAAGATAAAAGCGAAGGGGCGGTCTATAACAATGTGATCGGCACTTACCTGCACGGCGCCCTTTTGCCGAAGAATCCTTGGCTGGCCGACCATTTGCTGAGGAAAGCAGTTTCATACCGGCGGCAGCAGTTCCTGTTTAAACCATTGGACGATAAGATTGAGCTCAACGCTCACCGGTCCGCTCTCCGGCTGACCGGTTCCCGCCGGCACAAGCTGCGCTCCTCACGTGTATGAAGCAGTAAAACCAGGTCAGAGCCAAGAAGGGTTTAATTCCCTGCACAAAACATATTTAGAGATGGCTGTTCTTCCCCGGGAAGCCATTTGGATCAGGCTTCTTATATAATCAGGCAAAATGGAGTCATATTTAACTTCCATAATTACCGTATTCGATTCCATAGCTTTTAGCATAATTTGTTCCGGATCAAATAGATCTGTTAATACAGTGCCTGCACACAACATCTTATCAAAGGTAACTCTGATTCCCATGTAAGGCAGCACATAAGCTTCACGCTTATAATCCACAATCACTTTGGGCTGCAAAAAACATCTTTTAAACTCAGAATAAAACATCAGCGACGTTTGTGTGCCTGCTTCCCGCAAAAAATTAATATTACTGGAGATAATTGCTTCGTATTCCTGGCGGGAAATCTGTACTGCCTCTTTTTTGATCAGCTGATTAAATTTACTTTTTTTCTCCAATCTGATCAACCGGTCACTGTGGTTATAGATCCTGATCCTGATTTTTTTTCTGTTCAGCAGCCCTGCCTGTTTGGCATGCATATCACTATTTTCCGGATCATCAAAATAGAGACTGCGGATATAATATCCGTCATCATCCAGAGAATGATGATCTTGCTGCAGCACATACTTGAGTCTGCTCCGCAAAGCCAGATATTCGAAATAATTTATATAATATTTCAGCTCATGCCTGATTTTACTGTTCACAACTGTCTCATTCATCACAATACCATCACCAGTTTAATGAAATTTAATTGACTACAATTTTATGGACGCCGAAATAACGTACATTTTCTGCATCTTCGTCATTATAGGTATCGAAGGCTACCTGCTGATTGCCCTGGTTATCCCGGATCAGCACTCGCCAATAGTACTCTCCTGCCGGTAGCGGGTTGACAGATATCTCGGGCTTTACCAGGTCGGATTGTTCAATGAGTATATCTGCAAAGTCGGGCGATTTACTGATTTGAAAATCATAATAGATCGGATCACCCTGTAAGTCGTACGATGCAGACCATCTGAAAACAAGCATCTCCCTATCAAGGAAAGGGACTCCTAAGAAAACCGGCATCGGGTTTTCTAAAGCTAGATGAAACTCAGATAAATTTGCGTTTGGCTCGTCAGCTATGCGCCAAAATTCCTGCTCAAAATCCTCAACATTCAAATGCTCTGAATCCGGCCATCTGTTTACAAAACGAGATATTACAGGATAATAAGCATTTAATAATGAACTTGTCTGCTCAGATGTAATAAATGTATCAAGCAATAGCTCCATCTTCTCCACAAGCGCCTGCAAATTTTCAGGATCCTGAAAAAATCTTCTGTGCAGCACTACTCCCCAGTAATTGGATATTCCACGCTCCCATAAACCTCGCCTTGCTTCTCTCTCTTTGTCTATCTGGTCATAAAAACCCCACGCTCCATCATAATCCCAAGGCAGAAAATACCAGGTGTATGAGTTAAGCGGGCTGTATAAGAAAAAATTCTGTGTCCTGGTATCTATGTTTTCAAATAATATATTCACCGCCAGCCAAGTCAAATAGTTATTTCGATTAAAGTGTCTGTCTATCACATAGTTTATATCTAATTCATAATTGTTGACATCATCCAACATGGACAACAGCTTGCCATGGTCCTGATTCCCTCTGATCCCAAGTATTTGTTGGAACATATCTTCGTTATATTCAGGATCATCCTGATGCTTTAAATGATCCGGATATTTGTGAAACTCAAAAAATTCAGCTTTATACAGCTGCCCCTCGGGATCCAGACCACGTGCTCGCAGAAACAAGTTATTTGGCTGTTCAACCAGGGTAAAGAGACCGTAGTCCACAAACTCTGCGGCCGGCAGATCTCCGGACAGATCTTTAATAAACAGTTGAACAAACTGCGTTCTCAGGCCGGATAGATGAGGGATGATCTCCATATAGTCAAAACTCAGCTTGTTCCGCACTCTGGTTAAATCATATGGATGTTTGTTCAAATTGACTGTCCAAAGCCCGTTCCAGGCGCTCATTCTTTGATCCAGCCTGATTTTAAAAGATTTTTGTCCGGCAAATCTGGATGTGGCCCCCCTGATTTCTATCGTTCCGTTGAAATCACTCAGCCCAAAGCCGTAGTAACCGACAGCAGGACCTTTTGAATCGCCTTCCTGAAATATTATATCTACAACCGGTTCAAATTCGTCATTAGCGTACCTGTCGCTTATTACATCAGCTAGCGTATAGTTCCCCCCTCCTCTGATCGTAACATAAAGAAACTTAACGCTGCCGTCATCGTCGTTACGATAGAGCTCGGTATTGTAAACCAGATCCTGCGAATCCGGCACATGGCCATTTATTGCCGGTTGAGCCGCCCGCATGCAGGCGGCTGATAATATCATCGGCAGAATTACAGCCGGCAATACACATAACTTCCTTTTATCAATCAAGTGAGTTCACCTCGCGCACAAGAGATCAAGAAACATACTCCCCGCTGTAACGCATTAAGACCGTGTCACTTACTCCCTCTATAGAAGAGAGCCTGTCCATAAACGAAGTGTCCTCTTCAGCCACTCTCAGCTCTACAACTAATTCTGTCTTGCCCCTGGTAAGAGTTTTAGATTTAAGAGAATGTTTAAGATTTTGTAATTCTTCAGCTACTCTTTCATCCGTAAGAAGATCGTTGATATACCGTATGATCAACATAAACGTAAAATTAGCCGACCTGCGCTTAAAAAGAAAGATAACGGCAACGCTGATAAATGCCGCCCCGATGCAAGCGAGTAAATAAAGCTTTGCCCCTGTGGCCAAACCGACGGAAATCGCCCAAAATATAAACACAATATCCATTGGATCTTTGATCGCTGTTCTGAAGCGAACAATGCTTAAAGCGCCTACCATACCTAATGTTAAGACCAGGTTGATCCCTATGGTCATAATCACCAAAGCGGTGATCAGCGCCATGATAACCAGAGAGGCACTGAAAGAATAGCTATATAGAACTCCCTGAAATGTTTTTTTGTAAATATAAGAGATAAATAAGCCAATCAGTAAGGCTAAAGTCAACCCGATAAAAATGTCTGATACCAAAAGCCTGCCTTCTTGTGGAGCAAGTATATTTCTTAATATATTATTAATATCGAATAAATTTTCCTGCATTTAAATAAGCACCCCTCTCTTTTAGCTTATCTGATTTGCGTTGTTGGCCCCCGTTAGTTTACACCGCACCTCGACTAAACGGTAAAAACATTAGTTAGTGCTGAATGCAACGCCAACTGGAGATCTGTCCGAATTATTTATTTGTCTGCCGTAAAGCATACTTACTTCCCCGCTCTTGTTTCCTGATCCTGTGAATATAAAGTGTTATTTTTAGGGAATACGAAATTTTTGTCGCTTAAATACAGAGAAAGGACGTTTAGCTTATCCGCGATTTTTACAAACAGGCCGCTGTCCGGGATAAGAATATACGGTTGTTTGGAAAATGTTCTGTAGTTCAATGATTTCAGGCAGAGAATCAAACAGACAATCGATACTGCCAAAGCGATTAGCGCCGACAGAAAGAAACCAAACCCGAAATAATCACTGCCCAGGGGCATAAGATACCAGGTCAAAGTCAGGTTGGCAATAAAAAATGTGATTGAAACTAAAAGCGCCTCTTTTCTGGCTTCAAAATAGAGTAAAATCAATAAAACTGCCAGCATAATAGCATTGCTTAAAGCGCCCAGCGCACATATTCTGAACATATCTTGCAACAATACCGAATAGCCCAGATACACAAATATGTAACCGGATAATACAATTATCGTAAAAGTAATTAAAATCTGCCTTTCCAACAGATAAACCAGATGCCTGTAGAGCAAGCCGACCATCTTGCTTCTTGCTTCTGTTATATCAGCAAAAGTACTTTCCCCTCTGACCGTTTGGTAGTATCGTTTATATTTATCATAAAATTCTGTCTCCACTTGCACCATAAATAACACAGTGGTTGGGATTATAGTAAGCAGCGCTAAAAACTTGGCATGATCATAGAGCGGGGCATATCTGAATGTTTCCATAATTATCGCCCCGTGTTCGCTGTACCACATAAGCAGATTATCTATCCAAATTCCCAGTGTATAAAATAACCCTATTGAAAACAAAATACCCACCTTGTTAAAGTATCTTAAAAAATCGTATTCTAAATAATTGCCGAAAGAAAAGGTGTCAAAGAAGCTGTAGATCAGGATTATATATGTGGTCAGCACTCCAATTAAATACGCCAGGAGTATATTGGCGGCAGACGTATGCTCCATAAACGGTATGGGATACATTAAAAATATATACGTTAAAAAAATCGAGATCAGGCCACCGAAAATAAAGGCCTTGGCTATAGCCTTGTAATTTTTAGCGGCACTTAAAAATACCATAATGATCCATATCAAAGACAGTATGATGAACAAAGTGCCGGCCATATAAGTATAGTAACCGGGCAGTGGTTTGTTATAATAAAATACAATCGCTGCCACCAGGGCAAAAGTAAAAATTATTTTAGTCAGCCCTATAAACGCAGGGCGGATATAATCAAATTCATTTTGAAATAATTTATCAGCCAAATAGCGGGCAATAAGAAATTGCCACGGCGCGGTAATTATTTGAGAAAATACAAAACTGTAGACGATAGTGCCCATAAATAAAAATCGTTCAATTGGCAAAACAATTAAATATGCTGAAATAATCAGCATAATATTTACTACCAATACCGCGGATATCCACGGCCCAGCGGCTATGGCTGAAGAATAAACATAAGCTTGTACCCTGCCGATATAAGTATCTTTTTGAAACAGTTCTTTTAAAGTAATCCCTATGCCTGCCATTTAAAAAACCTCCTCCACTCGAAGACCAGAATTTAACAGAAACATCCCGTTTGCTGCTTTCCGGCAAAAACCTGCGTATAAACCTCCCGGTAATTTTTTACTAACAATTCCTGAGTATAATATTTTTCTACTCTTTTCACGGCGTTATTGCCCATTTGCTCCATCATTTCTAAATTCGTTAATATTTTCATAATGGCCTGAGCAGTCTGATCGGGCGAGGCCGGCTGGGTTACAATACCGCAGGGGCCTATGTCGTCTTCTCCAATACCTTCTATCAATTCCCGGCACGATCCCACATCTGTAACCACAAACGGAATCCCGGCCGCCATTCCTTCCAGCATAACCAAGGGCTGGCCCTCTGAGACAGAGGTTAAAACCAACAGATCTAATTTAGGCAGAAATTCCATGGTATCTGCTTGTCCTGTAAAGATTATTTTATTGGTCAAATTCAGCAGAGAAGCCAGGTGCCGGCATTCGTGATAGTAGTTTATATCTTCTTCGTGGCCTCCGATTATGTACAATTTGGTATCCGGCATTTGATCCTGCACTATTTTAAAGGCCCTGATCAAAGTTTTCACATCCTTAATCGGTACTACCCTTAAAACAGATCCGATATTTTTACCCTCTTTTTTTAAGCCAGGCACCAATTTAAACCTGTCTGTATCCACCCCGTTGGGAATAACCAAAGCTCTTCTGCTGTCGGCTCCTAATTCTATCTGTAGTGCACGGGTTTTCTGGAATAAAGATATTACCAATTCCGCCTGCTTGTAAACACCGGTAGAGATAAAATAAAAATATCTGATCCACATCTTTTTATAAATGCCCTCCACCCACTTGGCCTTGATTATCTCTTCTTCCCTTTCCCGCGCATAAACACCGTGTTCGGTAAGAATTAACGGCTTATTATATTTTATTTTATAAGCCAATCCCAGCAGACCGGCATAACCGGTTGAAACAGGATGATATATATCCGCCTGCAATCCTTCATGCTGCAACATGGTTATTAAAGGCAAATACATCGAGACCATAGTCCAAAAAAAGCGATTAAAATCATGAGACGCGTAATCCTCATGATGCAATTTTAACATAAACTCCCAATACATTTTACTTTTTAAAAACTCTATTGGATTACCTATTTTTTGGGGATCAGTCAAAACCGGCATCGCCACCTGCCAATCCGCATCCTGATCAAACGACAAAAATTGCTCTATTTCATGCAATTGACGTTTGGATAATCTGGGCTCTTTCCCCTGATTAAGCGGCGGCAAAGTGTTATAATCATCCAAATATATGGTTTGCATCTCTGTAACGTTTGCCGGCAGCTTATATTTACTGGTCGGCAGCCCGTCTCTTGAAGGCATAATTGAGAGAATTTTAAAATTCAGATCGCTTAGCTCTGTGATCAACTGATGTGCCCAGGTTGATACACCGCCGGAAACAAATGGATAAGAACCTTCAAAAATCAGTGCGATTTCCATTCTGAACACTCCTTCTAACTCCAGTAATTTACAACCTGCTTATACTCATCCGGCAGCTCCAGGCCTGATTCTTTAATCCTGGAAGCATGAGAGGCTACCTGCTTATAATCGTTCAGCCTGAAGTAAAAATTCATAGCTAAAAAGTTGAACAACCCTTGCTCAGGCCATAATTGCCTGAATTCCGCCAGCAATTGCTCCGCCCGCTCAAACATCCTTAACTCTAGATAAGCATGCAATAATTTTGCAGATATTTCAAAGCTGTCCGCAAACATATTTTTACTCTTTCTAAGCAGCTCCAGATACTCCGCAAAAATGGTTTTCTTATAGTTTTCGTCTAGAACCCCGGAGTGGATATAGCGATCATATAACTCCATGATCTTTAGAGCCGTCTCCGCGTCCGGTTTCTGTTTGTATTGTTCTTTTAGTTTTAAGATATTTTTTTCAAACTTTTCTTCTATCCCGATCAATGTAGTAGCCGCATAATGTTTTATATCTGGATCACTATCGCTTATAGCTTTTTTTAATATGGCCACTACCGCTTTTTCCTCATGATCGCCGGCGATATT
>JAGXSR010000075.1 GCA_018333405.1 Dethiobacter sp.
GCCCGAATATGCTGAAAATCCGCCGTCAATTGGTATGACTGCACCATTAACAAATGATGCTGCATCTGAAGCAAGCCAGATAACAGTCCCTGTTAGTTCGGCCGGTTCACCATATCTACCCATAGGGGTTTGAGAAATAATCGCTTTGCCTCTTTCGGTTGTCTTACCTGTCGCTTCATCAACAAGCAGATACCTGTTCTGTTCAGTCAGCAGGAATCCCGGAGCTATAGCATTTACCCTGATATTTTTTGAATAGTTATGATTGAAGTGAACTGCCATCCAACGGGTAAAATTATTTACCGCAGCTTTTGCCGCTGAATAAGCAATAGTATTCGTCAAGGGCAATATCGCGGCCATAGAAGAGATGTTTATTACACAGCCGGATTTTTGCCTGGCCATGGTTTCACCGAACACCTGCGTTGTGAGCACCGTACCAAAAAAGTTCAGGTTAAATACCCACTGCATTGCTTCCTGAGGTAAATCAAAAAAGCTTAGTGTGTCGCTCGTTGTCGCTTCATTTTTATTGCCTCCGGCCCCGTTTATTAAAATATCCACCTTGTTATAAACCGCCATAACTTTATCTTTTGCTTCAACAATACTTTGTTTATCCAGGACATCTCCTTTTACCGCGATAGCATTTCCACCAGCCTTGTTGATATTGCTGGCGATTTCTTTAACCCTATCCTCCATTATATCAACCAGAGCAACTGAGATTCCTTCCTTCGAAATACTCTCAGCCATAGCGGCGCATAAAACCCCTCCGGCACCTGTTATAACAGCTATCTTTCCGCTTAAACACATATTACTTTGCATAATTATTCTCCTTTATTACGTGCTGCTCTAAAAACTCTATGTCTAACAAAGGTAATAGATAATTTAAAGGTATCCCAGTAATCTATTCAGTTTATTTTAATACGATGCGGAACACAGTCATCATATTAATTCCTTTATACCCAGGTACGACTCAACTATTTTAGGATTCCTGCAAAGTTCGCTGCTTAACCCACTGATGATTATTTTACCGTTTTCAATTACATAAGCATAATCCGAAACAGCCAGCGATTTGTTTGCGTTCTGTTCGACTAGAAGCACTGTAATACCTTTTTTTGGAAAGCTGCTTATTACTTCAAAAACATTTTCCACTACTTTAGGGGCTAAGCCCAGAGAGGGTTCATCCAGAAGAAGTAGTTTCGGTTTAGACATAAGACCGCGACCGATTGCCAGAATCTGCTGCTCACCACCGCTTAGAGTCGCGGCAATCTGATCTTTTCTATCCTTTAATATAGGAAACATTTCGTAAATTACGTCGATGCTTTTTTGTAGATTTTTAATATCTTTATTTAGATAACCGCCCATAATCAAGTTTTCCCGTACACTCAGGCTAGCGAAGACCTTGCGTCCTTCCGGAATCTGTACTATACCAGCCTGGACCACTTTATGAGGAGTGTTGGACAATAAGGTGCCCTGGTAAACAATTTGACCGCTGCTTTTTTTCAGCAGCCCCGAGATGGTGTTAAGCAGTGTGGTCTTACCTGCTCCGTTGGAGCCGATAATACTGACTATGCTGCCCTGTTTAACATGAAGGGAAATGCCATGCAGTACTTTAACAGTTCCGTATGAGACATGCAGGTTGTCTATAGTAAACATTCTTTTCTCTCCCCGAGATAAGCTTCCAGTACCCTAGGGTTTACCTGAATATCCTCAGGCGAACCCTCGGCAA
Source organism: Dethiobacter sp. (assembly GCA_018333405.1). Classification (GTDB taxonomy): domain Bacteria; phylum Bacillota; class Dethiobacteria; order DTU022; family DTU022; genus JAGXSR01. The sequence continues at coordinate 1,721 of JAGXSR010000075.1, forward strand.
TGCTCAGTCCAAAATCTTGGACATAGATCCACTGGCATAGCTCCATGATAACGTGCATGCGGTGCTCTATAATTATAATGGATAAGCCGAACTTAGCCCTGATTTCTTTTATAAATTCTTCCAGGTCAATCATCTCTTCTGAATTTAAGCCTGCGGCAGGCTCGTCCAGCAACAGTACTTTGGGCTTTAAAGCCAGCGCCCTAGCGATCTCCAATTTTCTTTGCAACCCATAAGGTAAGTTATCCGGCTTGTCATAGGCATGAGACTGCAGCCCGACCATTTTCAGGCAGTCTAAAGCTTCATTATTTATCCGCCCTTCTTCTTTCCTTACCCCGCCCAGATGAATAAATGCTTGCGTGAAGGAATAACGGTTACTACTGTCCAAGGCTACCTTTATGTTTTCAATGATGGTAAGACCTCCAAACAACCTGATATTCTGAAACGTCCTGGCAATACCGGACCGAGCGATTTGATCTTGGCTGAGATTGGTTATTTCCCGGCCCTCCAGGGAAATTATGCCGCAGTCAGGCCTGCAGATTCCTGAAATTAAATTAAAGATGGTAGTTTTACCGGCTCCGTTGGGGCCGATAATTCCCACAGTCTGGCCTGGAGCAATAACAAAAGAAAAATCTTTAACTGCAGTAACCCCGCCGAAATGTTTGGAAATATTAACGGCTTCCAGTATTTTCATGAGCTTTTCCACCTTTACGCATTTTATGTTGTATCATTTTGTGCACAAAGGCTACTGTATTTTTAAAAGACTTCAAATTAATTTCATATTCCCCGAAGACACCCTTAGTCCTGAAATTCAGGATAAAGATAATCAATATACAGTAGATAGCGATCCTGTATTCTGCGGCAAAGCGCAATGCCTCGGGCAATGCAGTTAAAAGAATGCTTGAAACGACTGCTCCAGTCAGGCTGTTCATTCCGCCAAAAAAGACAATAATAACCCATTCGGCGGAATGTGTCCAGCCAAACATCGCTGGCTCAATATACCTGGTAAAGAATGCGTAAAGCACTCCGGCGTAGGTTGCGATAATTGCACTGACAACAAAAACCTTCATCTTCAATTTAAAGACATTTATACCAAAAGATTTTGCCGCAAGGTCATCGTTTTTAAGCGCAATGCACATTCTGCCATAGCTCGAATACTTAAAATTTCTCACTAGCCAAATTATAACGATTGTAGAGATTAACACTAAAGCAAGATCGGTCCTTCTGGGAATTCCCGCCATTCCTGCCGATCCTCCGGTTAAGTTATCAAAAAAGTTGAGTAGGGCAGCAACGGCTTCACCAAAGCCGAATGTAATCAAGGAAAAATAATCTTTTCTTAATTTGAGGGTGGGGTAACCTATGATCACCGCCATAA
>JAGXSR010000076.1 GCA_018333405.1 Dethiobacter sp.
AGGGGCCGCAGCCTTTTCCCCCCCGCCGACACGCTGTAGCGCATCGCTTCGAGGACAGCGGAAGGCTCTTCGGCCGGCGCCAAGCTGTTCTCCAGGACGCGGTTAATCCGATCCCGCTCCTGCTCCAGGTAAAGCTTAATATCTAACATCCGCCATCCTCTCCAGTACTAGGGGACATTCCCCGTCCCTGTCAGGGGTGTGTCCCCTTACCGCTTCCGCTCAGAGTTTTACCTCCTGCGCCGCTTGCTCCTCTTTCAGCAGATACTCCACCTTATACTCAATCTCAGCCAGTTTTTCCCGGCAGAAGCGGGAAAGCCGGATCCCCTCCTGGAAACAAGACAGCGACTCCTCCAAAGGGATCGCCTCGTCCTCCAACCGGCGCACGATCTCTTCCAGGCGCGCAATCGCCCCTTCGTAGGTCAGCTCCTGCTTAACCTTGCCGCCCATCTTCACCCTCCTCCATCAGCGCTTCAGTCCTGCACCGGGCTTGCCCATCTTTAAAAGTCAGCATAAGCAGCCCGCCCACCTTTACCTCTTTGATCGAGCGGATAATACGTCCCTCTTCGTCCCGGCAGTAGCTGTAGCCGCGGTTCATCACCTTGAGCGGGCTGAACGCCTCCAGTTTTTCATCCAAAGCGGCCTGTATTAGTCCTTTAATCTGCAGTCTGCGCCTGGTCTCCTGGCGCAAAGCCGTTTCCAGCCGCTGAAGCGTCTCCCGGGAGCGCTGCAGACGGCGTTGTGGCTGCTGATAAAAGCGGCTGGTAACTGTGTAATCGAGCAGCTGTTTCTCCCGCTGCAACCGGCGCTGCAGAGCCAGGCAGGCCTGTCTTTTCTTCTGATCCAGCCCGCAGAGCAGATCATCCATGTCCGGCAACACGGCCGCCACGGCGGCTGTCGGCGTGGCCGCTCGAAAATCGGCCGCAAAGTCAGCAATGGTAAAGTCTGTTTCATGCCCCACAGCCGATACTACCGGTGATCGGGAGCGGCGGATAGCCCTGGCCACTTCTTCGGTATTGAAAGGCCACAGATCTTCCAGGGAGCCGCCACCCCGGGCCAGAATAATCACATCAATATCGCCCCGCCGGTTGAGCGCGTCCATAGCGCGGGTGATCTCCGCCGGCGCTCCTGTGCCCTGCACCAGGCTCTCCGCCACAACCAGCCGGACATTGGGAAAACGGCGCCGGACCTGAGTCAGAATATCCTGCAGCGCCGCCCCGGTAGGTGAAGTAACCACCCCGACTGTGCGGGGCAAATCAGGCAGCTTCTTTTTCCATTCAGCTTTAAACAGGCCCTCCTGCTCCAATCTGGCTTTTAATTGTTCAAAAGCCAGGAAAAGGGAGCCTACCCCCGCAGGTTCCAGCTCCGCCACATAAAGCTGGTAAATTCCGTCAGGCTCGTATACGGAAAGAGCGCCGTGCAGAATCACTTCCATGCCCTCTGCGGGGTTAAACAGGCAGCGCAGGTTTTCATGGCGAAAAAATACACAGCGCAGGGAGGAACCGCTGTCCTTTACCGTAAAGTACATATGGCCGGAGCGATGATGTTTAAAATTAGAGATCTCCCCCGCCACCCACAAATTGCGCAGGCGCGGATCTCCCTGGAGCAGCCCTTTTACGTAGCGATTCAGCTCTGATACAGATAAAACAGGATTGCTTTTCCTCATAATTAAACCTTTATTCCTTATAGATCGTCCGGTTTTTAAGTTTTTTCTCTTTTACTTGCGCTGCTTGTTATTCAGACTTCTTGAATTATCCTATTATGATCCAGAGATTTAATTATTTCCCCGGTAATATCTTCCAAGGTTGCCGCTTTCAGTGATACACCCAGTGCCGCGGCCAGGTCCCTGATGATCATCCAGTTATATTTGCCCGCAGGGGGAAGCAAAGCCGGATTTAGGATCTGCAGTCTGCCTTCACAGTTGATTGCCGTGCCTCCGGTCTCGGCAAAATCCGCCGCGGGCAGCAATATGTTTGCCGCGGTTTCCAGTCCCTCGCTTCGCCTTGAGGTAAGAGCCACCGCAAACAGATCCTTCCCGCAAAGATCGGTTTCCAGTTTGAGTCCGTCGCCGATAAGCAAAAGCCCTTTAATTTTACCGGAATTTACGCCCGCCAGGATTCGCGGCATTGCCCTTTCCGCCGAGTGAACATCGTTGTCTCCGGGAACCGGACCGGCGCCTACCCCTAGCTCCAGAAGTCCCCGGGCATTGCCGCCCCGGAGGAGGGGCAGTATGGCCCCCTGCTCCTCTTTTCCGGCCAGGCGCAGCGCCTCTTTAAGCAAAGTCAGTTCAATCGCGCCCAGGCTCTGCCCGTCCACAATAAATAAAGGGTTTTTTGCCTTTCTAAAGTCAGCGGCTAACCCGGCCATTCCGGACAGGTTGGCCCGCAAAGCCTGCGGTAATTTCCGCAGAGCCTCCTGCCGGTCTGCCGCCGCAAAAGAGTCAGTGCCGTCAGATCCGGCCAGGAAGGCCAGGAAGCCCTGCAAAGCTTCCCTGATCATCCCCGGGTTTACCGGGATTACCCGGCCGGCGCGCCGATCCAGGCGGGTAGACCTTCCGGCAATCACCGCCAGGCAAGTTCCCCGATCCAGCCCCTTTCTTACTTTTTGAGCCAGAATTGGATAGTCTTCAGGCAGGTCGGCCTCTACGATCACCACCAGATCGCTTTCAGCCACCGCCTGGTAAGAGGGCGGCCGGCTGTCAAGCAATGCGGATCCGCCGGGCAGCGGATCCAGGCTCTCTAGATGCGCGCTGCCCAGGCCCTGCTTTGTTAGCTGAACAGCCAGGTGGATCTCCTCACAGCTCAAAAGTGGTGAAAGCAAAACGGCCAGGCTGCCTGCTCCAAAACTCTCTTTTACCTGCTTGAGGCCAACCGCCGCTTTGGTCAGCGCTTCATCCCAGCCGCACTCCTGAAGCGCTCTGCCTTCCCGGATCAAAGGGCTGCGCAGACGGGCCGGAGATTGCCCGGCGCCGTATTCAAAGGCGCCTTTAACGCACAGGTTTCCGTCATTGATCTCCTGGCGCAGGGGAGAAGTGACCCGACTGATTTTATCTGCCGCAACATGCCAGTCGATCATGCAGCCAATGCCGCACTGCAGGCATACGCTGCGTACTACCCGGTCATCTTGCCACGGACCGGGCTTCTCGAACGGCCCTTTGGCCGCCAGCGCCCCCGTGGGGCATGCCGAGAGACACTGCCCGCAGGATTCGCAGGTAGTTTCACTCAACGGCAATCCCAGGTACGGTTTAACCACCGTCTCATATCCCCGGTTCACCAAACAGAGGGCATTGGCTTCCTGCACCTCCTGGCAGATGCGGACACAGTTGGCGCAAAGAATACACTTGTTCGGATCGCGCCGGATCAGTGGATGATCGTCGCTGATCGGGTAACGCGGCTTCTCCACGCCCAGGCGCTTTGTCTCCACCAGGTAAGCTGTGGCGTAATCTTTTAACTTGCACTCAAATACATCCTGGCAGCCGCAAGCCAGACAACGTTTACTCTCCAACAAAACTTCAGCTTCGCTCAAGCCGGGGTTATATTCCCGGAAATCCTGCTTCCGCGCTTCCGGCGGCAGGTGCCGCCCTGCAGATCGCGGCAGCTTCTCCCGCTGGGCGAACAGGGCGGGGTCCAGATCGCGGAGTGCGCCCATAGAGCAGGTATAAGGCTCAAGCTCGGCAAATAAGTCGGCGCCCTTCAGATACAGGTCTATAGCCAGGGCCGCTTTGCGGGCGGCGCCTACCGCTTCTACGACCGTAGCCGGTCCGGTAACCGCATCTCCGGCGGCAAAAACACCCTCCACCGGCGTACAACCGGTATCCTCACAAGCAGCCATCCGCTTGCCGGACAGATCCAGGCTGCAGGCGCAAACCTGATCCAGATCCAGCGACTGGCCGATGGCCATAATCACATTATCCAGCTCCAGCTTGAAACCGGAGCCTTCGATTACAATCGGGCGGCGGCGCCCGCCGGCGTCCGGATCACCCAGCTCCATGCGCACGCACTCGATACCGGTGACACAGTGTTCACCCAAGACAGAAACAGGATTGGTCAGGTAGTAAAAGCGGACTCCTTCCTCTTCCGCCTCTTCAATTTCCACCGGGTTGGCCGGCATTTCGTGGCGGCTGCGGCGATAGAGCAAATAGACCTCTTCCACTCCTAAACGCAGGGCAGTTCTTGCCGCGTCCATAGCCGTATTCCCTCCGCCGACCACGGCCACTTTTGTTCCCAGTGCAGGCGGGTTTCCTTCTTCCACGCGTCGCAGAAAATCAATCCCCTTTAAGATGCCCGGAAGCTCTTCCTTCTCCAGGCCCATCCCCTGGGCCGATTGGCAGCCAAGTCCTACAAATACAGCATCATAACGCTCTTTTAACTCTTCCAGGGTAAAATCTTTGCCCAGTTCAACACCCAAATGCACCTCCCGGCACAGCCCGGCAATCAGTTGTATTTCTTTATCCAGCAGCGCCTTGGGCAGCCTGTATTCCGGGATACCGTAGCGTAACATACCACCCAGTTTCGGTCCCCGGTCATATAGAGCAACCCGGTGGCCGGCCAGGGCCAGGAAGTAAGCGGCGGTGAGACCGGCTGGGCCTCCGCCCACCACGGCCACCTCTTTGCCGGTATCCGGGGCGGCGGAAGGCTGATCCGAGTTCACAGCTTGCAGATCAAAGTCCCCGGCAAACCGCTTTAGATCGCAGATGTTGACCGGTTCATCCACCAGGACGCGTCGGCACTGCTCCTCGCAAAAGCGCGGACAAACTCTGCCACAGATTGAAGGAAGCGGCATCTTCTCTTTGATCAGATCCGCCGCCTTCTTGTATTCCCCCCGGTCCAGGTAAGCGATATAACCCTGGATATCAATATGCGCCGGACAGGCCAGCTGGCAGGGCGCGATACAATCGCCGCAGTGTTCGGACAGAAGCAGCTCCAAAGCGGTTTTTCTTAAATCCCGCAGCGGCTCGCTATCCGTTTCTACGCGCATCCCTTCCGCTACCGCGGTGGCGCAGGCCGGCACAGGCCCGCGCGGCCCGCCGGCCTCCACAAAGCAAAGCCGGCAGGAGCCGAAAGGTTTTATCCGCGGGTCGTAACACAGGTGAGGTATTTCAATTCCGTTCTGCAAGGCAACTTCCAACAGGTTGCTCCCCGCTTCGGCCGTGATCTCTTTTCCGTTAATAAAAATTGTTGCTTCAGGCATTTCGTCCTCCCCTAGTTCTATTCCCCCGCCCGTAAAATCCGCGGGCGTTTTTTGCTTTATGCTTTTACTTTCGGGTTTGAGCTTATCAGGATCGCCTCAAACTTGCAGCTGTTAATACACAGACCGCAGCGGATGCAAGCGGACAGCTGAATTGAGTGCGCTTCTTTCTTCGTCCCGGAAATGGCGCCGGTGGGACACTGCCGGGCACAGAGGGTGCAGCCGGTGCAAGAGTCGCGGTCAATCTTGTATTCGATCAACGCTTTACACTTTTTGGCCGGACAGTATTTCTCGCGCACATGCGCCTCATATTCGTCCCGGAAAAATTGAATAGTGGTCAGCACCGGATTTGGCGCAGTTTGCCCCAGACCGCACAGGGAGCCGCTTTTTATCTTCTCGGCCAGATCCACCAGGATCTGCACATCCTCTTCCCGGCCTTCTCCTTGTGTGATCCGCTCCAAAATCTTATGCATCTGGTTGGTGCCGGCGCGGCAAAATGTACACTTGCCGCATGATTCATCCTTGGTAAAGGTTAAAAAATACTTGGCCACATCCACCATGCAGGTTTCCTCGTCCATCACCAGCAGGCCGCCGGAGCCCATTATCGCCCCGATTTTTTTCAGCGACTCATAATCCACAGGCGTATCGCCCAGTGAAGCGGGAATACATCCGCCGGAGGGACCGCCGGTCTGCACTGCTTTAAACGGTTTTCCCGTAGATATACCGCCGCCGATCTCGAAAACTATTTTATTGATCGTAGTGCCCATAGGAATTTCTATCAGACCGCCCCGCCTGATTTTGCCGGCCAGGGCAAAGACCTTGGTCCCCTTGCTCTCTTCTGTGCCCAAGGAGCTGTACGCTTCGGCGCCCTGATGCATGATGCGGGGCACATTGGCCAACGTCTCCACATTGTTAATCGAGGTAGGAGATCCGAACAGCCCCTTTTGCGCCGGAAAAGGCGGGCGGAAACGGGGCATACCACGCTTGCCTTCAATGGACATGAGCAGTGCGGTCTCTTCGCCGCAGACAAAAGCGCCGGCGCCCTCCCGGATAAAGACCTTAAAACTGAAATCAGAACCCAAAATCCGCTCTCCCAAAAAACCGCTTGCTTCCGCCTGACTGATGGCCAGCTTCAGCCTGCGGATAGCCAGGGGATATTCAGCCCGGATATATACGTAGCCGGCAGAGGCGCCGATGGCGTATCCGGCGATCAGCATCCCTTCCAACACGCTGTGGGTATCACTTTCCAGGATACTCCGGTCCATAAACGCCCCCGGGTCGCCTTCATCGGCGTTACAGATGATATATTTCTGCACGCCTGCCGCCTCGCGGGTCAGTCGCCACTTGGTGTGAGTGGGGAAGCCTGCGCCGCCGCGGCCGCGCAGGCCGGAGCGCCTGATCTCTTCGATCACCTCGCCAGGGGTCATGGCGGTCAGCGCCGCGCGCAGACCTTCATATCCGCCGATCGCCGTATAGCTTTCTATATTCTCAGGATCGATCAGACCGCAATTCTTGAGCAGAATCCGCTTTTGCTTATCTAAAAAAGTTTCCTCCCCGGGTGTACAGCCCTCACCCAGGAGCAGAAGGTCGATCACCGGCCGGCCCTGTTTAAGATGTTCTTCCACGATACGCAAAGCATCATCAGGAGTCAGTTTGCCGTAAAGATATCTCTTTCCACCGGCTTCCAGCACTTCCACCAGAGGTTCGTTGTAGCACATACCGATACAGCCAGTCCTCTCCAGAGACACAGCTGACCCTTTCAACGCATCCTGAAATCTGGCGTAGACTTTGGCGGCCCCTCCGGCGATACCGCAGGTAGCCAGCCCGACTTTGACCCGGTACTCCGGTTCAGGCATCTGTGCATACCCCCATGGCTTCAGCATTTTTGGCAGATAATTTGCGGGTTTCCTTGACAATCTTTTTAATTTTATCCGGGGTGAGCCGGCCATTAGTTTCTTCATTGAGGGTAATCACGGGGGCCAGGCTGCAGCAGCCGAGACAGGCTACCTTCTCTAAACTGAACTTGCCGTCGGGGCTGGTTCCGCCGGCAGAAGCCTTGGTTTCAAATTGCAGCGATTCCGTGATCTTCTCCGCTCCGGCCAGATGGCAAGCGGTACCGTGACAGACCTGGATTAAGTTTTCGCCGATCGGCTCCATTCTGAACTGGGCATAAAAAGTAACAATACTGTAAAGCTCGCTTACCGGGATTCCGGAAAATTCTGAAGCCCGCTCCAACATCTGCGGCGAAACGTAGCCGAAGGCGCTCTGGATATCCTGTAATATGGGGATGGCCGGGCCCTGTTCCGCCTGGTGGCGCTGTACTATCTCCATGATAGCAAACAGAGGCTGCTCCTTAGCGCTAATTTTCAGATTATTCATATTCTTATGCTCCAAACCTGCATTTCTCCTTTCCTGAATATGTTCCAATGATCTTTAATCGGTTCTCGGCGCAATCCGCCAGACACAGCTTTTTCACCGCTTATTATACCATTTTCTCACTTCCGGGTTAATCCTGAATCCTGTATCCTGTATCCTGACCCCTATATCTCCGCGCGGCCTGCACGGCAACCCCCACCGCGCTGTCCGAGCAATAAGGGGCGGCCGCAAAGAAAAGTTTAAGGCCAGGCAAAACGCCGGTCAGCTTCTCTTGCAGGCGCGCCCGGATAAAAGCATTGGCGGCTACGCCGCCTACCACCAGGACTGCCTGAAAGGAAGATCTTTTGACCGCCGAGGCCAGGGCCAGAGATAACGAATCAGCAATACAGCGCTCCACGGCCCGGGCCAGATCCGCCCTGGGGCAGCCTTCCTGAAGAAGGCGCCTGGCTTGACTCTCCGGGCCGGAGAAGCTAATCACAGCCCCCTTGACCGCTAAGGGCAAATCTACCCCGCCCGTCTGCGCCCCGTGGGCCAGACGCTCCAGCTGCGGCCCGGCCGGAAACGAAAGTTCCATGGCTACACCGATGCGGTCGATAAACTGTCCGGCGTTCAAATCAGCGCTGCCCCCTAGGCGCTGTATATCCAAGGTTCCCGGGGCAGTTTCCTCTGCCTCCAAAATTTCGGTAGTACCGCCGGAAAGATGGGCCACCAAGGTGCGTCCCAAAGGGAGCCCCACTGACCAGAGCCCTGCCGTAAGGTGGCCATCCTGGTGGGTGGAAGAAAAAAAACAAAGGTCCATGGTCTGCGCAATAAATTTACCAAAAGCCTCGCTTACTTTAAAAACCGGCATATATGAGCCTTCTGCCGGACGGGGGCGGGTAGATGCGGCCACCGCCGCCAGGGGAGCGCTTTTCAGCGCCGCCGCTCCTTCCGCCCACAATCGGGGCAGGTTCTGCAGATGGGCGAAAACCGCTTCTGATTGGCGCAGCCCCAACCCTCCTTCAGGCACGGAGAGCAGCTCTCGTTTTTCCCAAACCAGATGTTCCGACTGGTCTACTAAGGCTGCTGCGGTAGTGTAAGCTGAGGTGTCCAACCCTAAAAACAGCATCCCTTTATTCTTCACGCCCATGGGAATCGCCGGCTGCCCGGTCCAGCAGGCCGTTAATAAAAGCAACCGCCTCACTGGTGCCGCCGTATTTTTTTGCCAGTTCCAGCGCCTCATTAATGGATACGGCGGGTGGGATATCAGGCCGGTGTGAAATTTCATAAAGAGCCAAGCGCAAGAGATTCCGGTCCACCGCGGAAATCCGCTTCAGCTCCCAGTTTACCAGGTGCTTACCGATCAGTTCGTCGATCTCCTGCCGGTGATTGCATACGCCATGAACCAGCTCTTCGATGAAGCAGATCTGCTCCTGGCTGAAACTTTGGCCCTCCAAGGCGTATCTCAGTGCCGGACGGGGAAGAGCTTTTCCGACATCAATCTGAAACAGCGCCCGAAAAGCTATTTCTCGGGCCAAGCGACGGGACATTGGCAATACCTCCGGGCTTTAGTGGATTAAAAAACGATTAAAATACATTAGCTTATCCACCACTTTGCGTTTAAAATTCGTCTCTGGGGCTAAACAGCCGGGTCAGCCATTGGCGCAAACCCTTGCTCACATCCAGGCGCCAGCCGATCAGAACGCCGCCGGATACACAGAAATAGATGAATACGGCCCACCAAAAAGAATTTAGGCTGATCACCAGGATTGCAAAAATAAGACCGAACAAACCGCCCAATACCTTTCCCCAGTGCCTGCTCATCAAGGCCCACCAATTTACTTCCGTCACAGCGCTCCCCTCCTAGTTGGGCCGGATCAATTTCTTGGCCGGCGCCTGGTCTAAGATAATATTTTCGACCACGACTTTAACCTCGTGCACAACAAATCCGGTGATCTGCTCCAGGTACTCTTTTACCTTCAGCTGCAGCGCGGCTACCAGGCCGGGCAGCTCCAGGTCGGGCATCACTTTGATTTTAATTTTAACCACTAAACCATCGTTGGACTGGTAAACAAAACGCCCGCCGTCCCTGACGCCCTGGGTCTGTTGCACTACCCGTAAAACCATATTCTCCATGGCCAAAATAGCGATGCGTATTTCACCAAGCGCACTGGTTTGCAAAACCGTATCGGGCGCCGGTTTTCTGCCGGCACGCAGCCCCGAAACCAGCAGGAGGAAGGCCGCAATAAGCAGGCCGGCGCCAGCGGCAAGCGCCAGCGGACTGCCTTCTAAATTATTGCTCAGGCTTATCCCCCAACCCGGCAAAGCAAGCAACTCAAAGGCGATAGCTAAACCCAGCAAACCGGCCGCCGCGGCGATCAGCCCCAGCAGGATCATAAACAGACGCGCTCCGATATTCATAATCGCGTGAAGCCTCCTTCATTAATCGCTTATTTTAAGGACTTTTTTAAAAATCACCATCCTCGGCCTCTTTATCCGCGCTCCCTTTATGGAAGCTGACACCCTGAACATGAATATTAACCTGCGGCACCCGTAACCCGGTCATATTCTCCACAGCTTTCTTCACGCTCTCCTGTATTTCCCAGGCTACATCAGGAATGCGCACCCCGTAGTTGACTACAATAAATATATCAATTTTTGCTTCTTCCGCTCCGACTTCCACTTTGACCCCTTTGGACATGTAGCGCCGCCCCAGCACCTCGGCGATGCCGCCGGCAATGCCGCCGCTCATCGCGGCCACCCCTTCCACCTCCACCGCCACCATCCCGGCAATAGTAGAGACTACATCGTCGGCGATACGCAGGCTGCCGATTTCCAAAGACGGGGCCCGTCCTTCTTCTGACAACATCATGTATACCTCCCGTCAACCCATTTTTCAAACTTAAACCCAATCGCAACAACAAACACCAGGCACTCTATAGCATTGATTATACCAAACTTCGGCAAATTGTTCAATTTGCCCACGCAAAGGCTAATAGCGTGCAATAACCTGTATATCCTCCCGGTTAATACCGGCCACCCCGGCCACTGCGTCCGTTATTTGTATAAACTCCCGTTCACTGATCTCTTGTTGTTTGACCATCACTGTGGCTACCTGGTTGCGATAAAAGAAGATGGCATCCTCAAACCCCTGCGCTTTGATCATATTTTCTATAAGCAGCTCCTGTTCCATTAATTGAACCAGTTCAATGATCATCTCTTCCGCTTCCTGCTTGGAGCCATCACTGGTATTGGGATTGTTTAAAAGATCCTCCAGCATCTCCACTTCCTGCGACCTGATCCGATCCCGCTGCAGCCGGTACTCCACAAAAAAAGCTCCTCCCCGGTCGATCTCCCACTCCTGATTATCAACGATCCCGTTTAACATTTCCGCCGGATTTTCGCCAGTATAAGCTTTATAGCTACTCTGCATATCCCGCTCCAACCCG
>JAGXSR010000077.1 GCA_018333405.1 Dethiobacter sp.
CCGCTTCGGAGACGCCAACACCATGATGGCCCAAGGCGGGATTCAGGCCGCTGACAAACCTAACGATACACCCGGGATCCATTACCTGGATGTGGTGGGCGGAGGGCGTTTCGATAATATTCCGGAGCTGGCCCGGGCCTTGGTCATGGATGCGCCCGCGGCCATTTCATGGCTGGAAAACATGGGGGCAATGTTTGACAAAAAAGCAGACGGCTCGATGGTCACCATTCACGGCGGAGGAACATCGCGCAAAAGGATGCATGCCGCACGCGATTACACCGGCGCGGAAATCATGCGCACCCTGCGGGATGAAGCCTATAACCGCGGGATAAAAGTGATCGAGTTTTGCGCAGCGGTGGAGTTGATCATAGATAACGTGGGACGGTGTGCCGGGGCGGTTCTGCTCAACCTGGAAACAGAGCGCTACCAGATAGCCCGCGCCAAGACGGTGATCCTGGCTGCCGGAGGGTCCGGCAGGCTTCATTATCGCGGTTTTCCTACCAGTAACCATTACGGCGCGACGGCCGATGGACTGGTGATGGGCTACCGTGCCGGGGCAAAAACAATATATGCCGACTCTATACAGTACCACCCTACGGGAGGAGCATACCCGCCTCAGCTTTTAGGCTTACTGGTCACCGAGAAAACCCGGGGCTTAGGGGCGACCCCATTAAATATTCACGGGGAGCAGTTTGTTTATCACCTGGAGACCCGGGATGTGGAGTCTTCGGCTATTATCCGTGAGTGCCGGGAGCGCGGTTTGGGTGTGCCTCTGCCTGCCGGGCGCACCGCCGTCTGGCTGGATTCACCGCTTCTGGAGCAGATCCACGGCGAAGGGACTATCGAGCGCCAGCTGCCGGCAATGCTCAGACAGTTCGCCCGATTCGGGGTGGATATCCGGCGCGAGCCGATGCTGATCTATCCCACCCTGCATTATCAGAATGGGGGGCTGTTGATCGATATTCATGCTCAGAGCAGTGTAGAAAATCTCTACGTGGCCGGAGAAGCTGCCGGCGGGATTCATGGGACGAACCGGCTGATGGGCAATTCACTGCTTGATATCATTGTTTTCGGGCGGCGGGCCGGTCGTCACGCCGCTGTTAAAAGCAAAGAAACAGCGGCTCCGGAAAGACTTAGCTTGAGCCATCTGGACAGCTACCACCTGGAGCTGGAGCAGACGGGCGTGGCGGAGGATCGCAAATCACCGATGTTGCTGCCGCGTTACAATCACCGATGAGCGGGGGCGGTCTGGTGCTTGACGGGCTGAAAGTAGTGGACCTGACCCGGCTTTTGCCGGGGCCGTTGTGCACGATGATCTTAGGCGACTACGGCGCGGAAGTGGTTAAGGTTGAAGATCCGGCTTTAGGTGATCCGACCCGGGCGGTAGGTCGGTCAGCAGATGAAGAAGGCCTCTTTTTTAAGATACTGAATCGCAATAAACGAAGTATCTGCCTTGACCTTAAAAAAGCAGCAGGAATTGAAATATTTCGCCGCCTGGTCAACCGCGGCGATGTTTTAGTAGAGGGTTTCCGACCCGGGGTAATGCGCCGCCTGGGCCTGGACTATGAAGCGTTAAAGGAAACCAATCCGGGATTGGTCTATGTTTCTATTTCCGGTTACGGTCAGGAGGGGATCTACCGACAGCGGGCCGGACACGACTTGAACTATACGGCGCTGGCCGGATTACTGTCTTTGAGCTCTGCTCCCGGCGAAGGGCCGGTTATGCCGGCGGTGCAGATCGCGGATATTGCCGGCGGGTCGCTAATGGCTTTATCCGGAATAATGATGGCGCTCTATCGCCGTTCGATCAGTGGCGCCGGCTCTTATGTGGATGTATCCATGACCCGCGCTCTGTTGCCTTGGCTGAGCTACGCCGCAGCGTACTTAAGTGATCCGGAAATGCTGCCGCGGCGCGGGCAGGGGCATATCACCGGCGCTTTTGCCTGCTATAATCTCTATGAAACCGCGGATGGGAAATTTATGAGCCTGGGGGCCCTGGAACCGGTTTTCTGGCAGAATTTTTGCGTGGCTGTGGGCCGGCCTGATTGGGCGCCGTTGCAGTACGAGCAGGAGAAAAGACTGGATCTGATCGAAGCGGTGCGCACAATGTTCAAAGCGGAGAAGCGTGAAAAGTGGATTGCCCTGTTTGCCGCCGTTGACGCCTGCTGTGAGCCGGTGCTGGATCTGAAAGAGGCAGTGGAGCACCCGATGAGTCGTGAGCTTGGTTTCTGGCTCAAAAGCAGGAGGGAGGGGGGCGGGGCTGAAAGGCAGCCCGGTTTTCCTTTACTCTTTTCCGGAAGCGCCGGCGAAGTGAGATTTCCGGCTCCGGCCATGGGCCGGCATACCGCGGAGATCCTGGCTGAACTAGGCTATAGAGAAAGCGATATTCAAAATCTGAAAGAGACGGGAGCGATCAACAGCGACTGCTCAGGATAGCGGAGTAAATGCAAGTGTGCTCAACCCCCGGTTATCCTGAAGCCTTCCGGCAGAGGATCGTCCTGCTCCAGCACAAAATTATGGTATCCGGTAATTTGCGCGCTCCCGGAGATTTCGGGAATCAGCGCATCATAGTCGCCGACTTTGGTAAATCCGTGGATCCGAGCTTCGAATACAGTATCAATGATGCTGCGGTTTTGAAGTGTCGCTTCCGCTCTCATCTTCCCCTGCTTATGCAACAGAGCCACTCTGGCGGCAGTGCCGGTGCCTGTGGGAGAGCGGTCAATCTGGGCGTCGGCAAAGATAGTTACATTTTTGGAGATGAGGTTTCCGGCAGAGTCCTTCTCCACATCCTCTGTGATAATTGTGCCGTAGAGGCCGCAAAGCTCCGGCTCTTCCGGATGAACCAGATCCAGCATCGCCGCAACTTTGTCTTTTATCTCCATGCCCAGTTTGGCTAATAACTCGGCCTGAGCGGACGCCACCTTTAAATTAAGCTGCCCTGCATCGACCAAAGCATAGAATGCACCGCCGAAGGCGATATCCACTTTAACTTCGCCCAAACCCCCGACCGGAACGGCTAGCTTCTCCCTATACACAAACGAAGGGACATTATAGAAGCTGAGCTCAACCGCCATGCCGTCCCGGATCCTGCACAAAGCGGTGATTCTGCCGGCCGGAGTATCAATTTTCAGCTCTTTTAATGTTTTGCCGGGAGCTATGTCGATCATGCCGGTTTCCACCGCCACTTTGGTGATGGCGATAATGCCGTGGCCGCACATCGTGCTGTAGCCCTCATTGTGCATGAACAGTACGCCAAAATCACCGTCCGGTTCAGAGGGAGCAGTAACCAGGCAACCGTACATCCCGCTGTGGCCCCTCGGCTCCAGCATTAACAATTTGCGCAAGTGATCGTAATTTTCTTTGACATAGCGCCGCTTCTCCAGCATAGTTTTGCCTTTGAGTAAAGGATACCCGGAGGTTATGATCCGCAAGGGCTCCCCTGCTGTATGCGCGTCGACAGTTGTGATTATACGGGCAAATTGCAGCATGACGCATCCCCCTAAAAATTTATAAAGTTAAAACTGTACCTAATTTTAAAGCGATCGCTTTTTCGTAAATCACCTGAGCTAAAACCAGATCAAATAAAGCCATCCCCACGCTCTTAAAGAAAGTGGTCTGCGCCCTGGCTGAAGTTGTGCCGTCAGTTAAAATATAACTGCCTAACGTCTGGATCTGCTCCTCCGCTATCCACTTCTGTTTCAGGGGGAAGAGCAGGTCGCCCGACTCCTTCCGCGCAAATTCCGTGTCAATATAGACCTTTTCGATCAACTTATACATTGCCTCCGGATACTCCCTGGCTTCCGGTTTAAAGGAGCCGATACCGACATAATGTTTTCCTCTCAGCAGCTCTTCACACTCCGGCAAGACAGGCCGGTCAGAGGTGGTGGCTGTGATCACAATCTCTGAACTTTGCAATAAATCCTCCGCGCATTCAGCCAGGCGTATCTCTACCCCGGGCAGGTGAGCGCTTATTTTTTCTATAAAAGCAAGCGCGTTCTCCCGGCGCAGATCAAGCACGGTGAGATCTGTTAGTTTTCTGACGCTTGCCGTAAGCAGGACCTGATAAAAAGCCTGGGCGCCCGTGCCGACAATACCCAGTTTTCCGGCGCTTTCCGGGGCCAGATACTTAACGCTGACCGCTGCTGCCGCCCCGGTGCGCAACGCGGTGACGATCATGCCGTTTAGAAAAGCTAAGGGGGAACCGGTCCGCATATCGTTTAAGACAACCACTCCGTCAACAACCGGGAAATCGCTGCCGGCGTTACCCGGGTACACGGTAACCAGCTTGGTGCTGAAATAATCGCTCCCCAAGCAAGGCATCAACAGATAAGTATTCCGTTCAAAGTCCAGGTGCATCCGGTCCGGCATCAAAAAATCTTTGCTTTCATAGATCAGGAAGGCCTTCTCTGCCGCGGCAACAGCATCGGCACAAGTTACACAATTTTTAATATCACCGGCAGATAAAAAAATCACCTTTAGACCGCTCCTCCCCAAGCGTA
>JAGXSR010000078.1 GCA_018333405.1 Dethiobacter sp.
AGAACCGTCCCCGCGTCTTTTGGTTTGCTGCTTGCCGATTAGAAGCGCCTTTGATATAATTTTTTCATTACTGGCAGATGACGCCGGAATAGACACGGAAACTGCTAAAGGAGGCGCCGGAAGGTGTACTGTGAGATTTCGGTCGAAGAGGCGCTTAAGCGTACAGACGTGGCCTATATAGATCTGCGTTCACCGGACGAGTTTGCCCAAACTTCAATTCCCGGGGCATTGAATATACCTTTGTTTGATGACGACCAGCGCCGGGAGCTCGGCGTTATTTACCACACCTTTGGTGAAGAGAAAGCGCGACGCACTGCGCTTCAGCTCGTTTCGCCGAAACTGCCGGCCCTGGTCGATGAGATCGAAAGAGCGGCCGGGGAGAATATACCGCTGCTCTACTGCTGGCGGGGAGGGCTGCGCAGCTTAAGCGTATATCAGATCATGCACCTGGCCGGAGCGCCGGTACTCCGGCTGAAGGGCGGTTACCGGGCTTATCGGCGCTATGTAAACCGCCGCTTAAATGATTACCGTTTGAATAGCAAGATGCTGGTTTTGCACGGACTTACCGGTGTAGGTAAAACCGCGATCATAGGCGAGTTGCTCCGGCGGGGACTGCCGGTTTTGGATCTGGAAGGAGCAGTCCGCCACCGCGGATCTGTATTCGGAGCAGTGGGGTTAAAGCCGCAGCGTTCACAAAAAGATTTTGACGCGCTTTTGCTGGGTCAACTGGAGCGTTTTAACGGGGAGCCTTTAATCGCTGTGGAAGGCGAGGGAGGCCGCATCGGCAATGTCCACCTGCCACCGTTTCTGACCCAAGCCATGGCTGAAGGGCACCGCCTGCTTATCACCGCGCCCCTGGCGGAAAGAGTGCGGCGCATCGTGGAAGAATATCTGCCGGCAGAGCCTTCCGCTATAGATCTGGAGCAGATTCGGCAAGCTGTACACTCTTTGCGGCGTCGCCTTGGCGCGGAGCGAACAGAAAAACTATACTTTTTGCTGGATCAAGGAAAATTTGCGGCGGCGGCGGAAATCCTCTGCCTGGAATACTACGACCGCATGTACGGGGAGGCAAGGGCGGAAAAAGAGCACTACTTCGCTGTAATCGATTCAACCGATGTAGGGGAGGCCATGGACCAGGTAAGCTCACTGCTTCAGTATTATGCACTCCCGGCAGAGCCATTGGGCTCACCGACCTGAATTTAATAATTAAAAAGAGGTGTTTTTGAGAGATGAATGTATATGATGCCGCCCATGCCTTGTCTAAAGCGCTGAAAGAATCAATGGAGCTAAAAAGTTTTCAGGAGGCGCAGCTCCGGTTGAAAAATGATTCTTCGGCCAGAGAGATGCTGATGGACTTCCGCAAAGAGCAGTTTAATCTGCAACGCCAACAACTCTCCGGCCTTGAAATCGCCCCTCAGCAGGAAGAAAAACTGGAAAGGTTGGGCCAGGTAATCACCTTGAATCTAACCATTAAGCAGTTCCTGGAAGCGGAATACCGCGCCGGTGTGCTGTTGCAGGATGTGCAAAAAATAATCGCCGAAGCAACCGGCGCCCTGCTGGATCCGGAAATCCTCGGATTTCCCGGGCTGGATGAGCTGGAAGGCGAAGACGATTCTGATTAAGGCATGAAGATGGCAAAAAGTAATCCAATTCCTTATCGCGCGCTGCTTTTGGATCTGGACGGAACCTTGATTGACATTGATATGGAAATGTTTATACCGGCTTATATACAGCTCCTCGCCCATAGCTTTTC
Organism: Dethiobacter sp.; assembly: GCA_018333405.1. GTDB lineage: Bacteria > Bacillota > Dethiobacteria > DTU022 > DTU022 > JAGXSR01. The sequence goes on from JAGXSR010000078.1 coordinate 1,754, forward strand.
AGGGCACTGCACCACAGAGGACTTCGCCGGCCACCTGCTCGGCTCTACCCGGGTGATGATTGAAAACAACGAACCCCGGACAACCAACCAAACGGCTTTTTTTGATGATTTTTGCCGCCGGTTGGATCAACCTTATGCTCACGTTTACCCGATATTCGAGCGCTTCTACGAACTTCAATTCTGCCGGCTACAGAGTTTTAGCCGTCCGCGGCCCCATGCGCGCTGCCTGGTGAATACGGCGCGTCGGTTCGGGTTAAAGCTGGCTTTGGCTACCAATCCCCTGTTTCCGCTGGCCGCAGTAGCGCACCGTCTGCGCTGGGGTGATCTGACTACGGATCTTTTCGACTTGATCACTACCGTAGAAAATTCGCATTACTGTAAGCCACGGCCGGAGTATTATCTAGAGATCGCCGGAAAACTCGGTGTCTCACCGGAAGAATGCCTGATGGCCGGCAACGATGTACTGGAAGACCTATGTGCTGCGGCAGCAGGTATGGACACCTTTCTGGTAGAAGGGATGATCTTAAACCAGACTAAAGGAGAGCCTGAATGCACCTACCGCGGTTCCCTGGAAGAGTTGGCTAATCTGATTGCCGGGGAATATTGTGACCTGAAGAAACGATAACAAGATTTTCAAATAAATAAGGGTACAGCGCCTAGTTCTGTACCCCTTCTCTGTTATTATATATATTCTGCCGCTCTTCCGCTACAGCCAACCTAAACGCCTTTGCTTCCTGCCTCCGTCCACTGCTTCCAGTCCTTTGTCCTCTGTCTCCTGTCTCCTCGCCTGTATTTTTGTATCCTGGCGCTTATGTCCCTGCCTCCTCGCCTTCTTCAGCAGGGGGAATCATCACTTCATGTAAAATCTGGTCGTTTTCGTCCAAGAACAGCCAGCGCGAACGATCGCCTATTTTTTCCCGCTCTACGGTGATCACATGGTATGTCCGGGGTTGTGAAACCATCCTGACCTGCACTTGAATCATTCCGTCCTCTTGGGGAAACTGCTGGATACTACGGATTTCTCCGTGCATCACACTTACCGCGACTTCGAACAGCTCGTTAAACGGGTAGTCAGGTAAACCGGCATGTTCTTCCTGGAACTGGGTCCATTCTTCCATGGTCTGCATAACCCTGAAAGAAGCGGGCGTATCCAGTTCACCCCGGTCAGCGGTAATAAAGGTGAGTATATTTTCCGCTTGATCATCGGGTACGGTTACGGGCTGCTCAACTTGGCGGAAAAAGTTGTCATAAATAGATAAGCTGACCAGAAGGACCAATAGAAACAAAAGAGGCATCAAACGCTTACCTTCTACAACCAGAAAACGGTGCATCAGGGTCCTCCCCTTCCTGTATACTTTACCTTATAAGTATGCACAGGCCGACTATTTATGTCTGACGGACAGGAGTCCCCCAAATAATTTGCTCCGCATCATCCATTCGATTTAGTCTTACCTTAAGCAGCTTACCGCGCCACCGCCGCCCTTTCCCTTTTAAAACCACACGCGCCCGGAAATACTGCGGGGTAAACCCTTCGCCGTAGGCATCCGGGATCACTTTCTCCACCAGCACTTGCTGCTCGGAATCCAGATAGTTTTGCAGGAAAGAGGCGGCGAGATCGTGACCTAAGGAGATCATTTCCCGGCTGCGTTTCTCTTTTTCTCCCTGGGGCACCTGGTTTGAGAAACCGGCAGCAGGAGTGCCGGGCCGGGGGGAAAACTTAAATACATGCAGCCGGCTGAATCCGGCTTTGCGCACCAGCTCCATGCTGCGCCGGTGGTGCGTTTCGCTCTCGCCGGGGAAGCCGACGATCAGATCGGTGCTCACGGCCAGCCCGGGAATTTCCTGCCGCAGCCATTGCACCAGATAGAGATACTCTTCCGGCGTATAGGTACGGTTCATCTGCTTTAAAATCTCTTCATCACCGCTTTGCAGCGGTATATGTAAGTGGGGGCAGATCACCTCAGATCCGGCGATTTGCTCCACCAACTCCCCGGTTATATCACCCGGCTCCAGTGAGCTTAGGCGCAGACGCAGCAAACCGGGCAAAGACTCCATCTCCCGGAGCAGCCCGGCTAAGGTAACGTTCTGCAGATCGGCTCCATATAGCCCCAGATGAATCCCGGTCAGAACTATCTCCCGGCAGCCTGCGCGCAAAAGAGCCCGAACGCGCTTTAAGGCCTCCTGCGGTTCAAGACTGCGCAAGGGGCCCCTCACCCGGGGCACAATACAGTAGGCACAGCGCTGGTCGCAACCTTGCTGGATATTTAAAAACCCCCGGGTACGCCCGCGTTTCAGCACCGGGGGCAAAATCTCAAAAGCATTTTCTTCAGAGTAAGGCTGAACAAGATCAACCGGGCAGCCTCGCCGCAGCGTTTCAACCACCTGGGGCAGCCGATCCCGGCCGGTAGTCCCGACAACCAGATCCAACTGCTCCATGCTCTTTAGCTCTTCCGGGGCGCCCTGGGCATAGCAACCTGTGGCCACGATGATCGCGTCTGGGTTTCTCCTACGGGCCCGGCGGATCATTTTCCTGGATTTATGGTCACTTAAACCGGTTACCGTGCAGGTATTGATCACATAGACGTCGGCTTCGCGATCAAAATCTGTGATCGCGTAACCGTTTTTTTCAAACAGGGCCTGCAGCGCTTCCGTTTCGCAGAAATTGACCTTGCAGCCCAGAGTATAAAAAGCCGCTTTCTTTTTTTTCCCAATCATCTGAACTTCCTCAGAGGCATGGCCACCCTAACTCTCCTGTGCCGGACCCAGATCTCCCCAAGCTGACTGAACCATAGCCAGGGCAGTAATAGCCGCTGTTTCTGCGCGTAAGATCCTTGGTCCCAAGTGGACTGAAACGGCCCCGGCAGCGGTCAAGCTTTCGATCTCGCCGCGGCTAAAACCTCCTTCGGGGCCAATACATAATAAAATGGCGCCGTGCTTGGGTCGCGGTTGCCGAAGCAGCTCAAACAAGCTTTGTTTTTTCTCCATCTCCCATGGGACTATAGATAAACAGTGGCGCGCCATATCCAGGACCTGTTCAAACCGGCATACCGGTTCAATCCGGGGCAACCTGGCCCGGCGGCATTGAGCGGCGGCCGCCTGGGATATTTTTTGCCAGCGCTTTAAGCGTCCCACTTCCCGTGAAGCGGTAAATTGAGGAATGCTGCGTTCTGTGGCCATAGGCACAACCCGCGCCGCTCCTAACTCCACCGCCTGGCGGATAATCAGATCCATTTTTTCCCCCTTGGCCAGAGATTGCAACAGAGTAATCTGCAGAGAAGACTCATGGGGTTCGGCCGGTTCAATCAGCCTGACCACAACCTCCCTGGGGCCGGCGGAACAGATCACTCCTTGAAACGCGGCGCCCCTGCCATCCGCCACAGTCACGGCGGCGCCTTTAGCCAGCTTAAGCACCCGGCAGGCGTGATGCACGTCCTGTTGGTCTAAGGTTATTTCGCTCTCCGCCATCAACCCGGCCGATTCCTTGAAGAAATAAGGCATAGGTTTGTCCTGTCTTTAACGGTTAATTGCTCCCGCCTAAAGCGTCTTTCACTTTATTAATGAAACCTTTTTCCTCGCTCAGCTTGCTAAACTGCTCCAAAAGCTGTCTTTGCTTATGACTGAGTCGCCTGGGAACAACAACCTTTACCCTGACATGCAGATCCCCTTTTCCCGAACCTCGCAGCCGGGGCATTCCCCGTCCTTTCAGGCGGAATATAGTGTCGGGTTGAGTTCCTTCAGGCACCTTTACCTTGGCCGGGCCATCCAAAGTGGGCACATCCACCTCATCACCTAAAGCTGCCTGAACCATATCCAGAGGCAGCTCATAGATCAGGTCGTCTCTTTCCCTTTGAAACTGCTTGTGCGAGCGGATATTGATTACCACGTACAGATCGCCGGACGGCCCCCCGCGCTGCCCCACTTCGCCGCCGCCGGCAATGCGCAACTTGGAACCGTGCTCCACGCCTGGGGGCAATTTCACATCAATCTTGCGTTCGCGAACCACCCGACCCTGAGCCCGGCAGGCAGGACAAGGCTCTCTGATCACCCGGCCCTCTCCACCGCAAGTGCTGCAGCTTTGCACATTGACAAAGCGGCCGAATGCTGTATTGCGGGTGAACTGCTGCTGCCCGCTGCCGCCGCAGGTGGGGCAGGTTTCCGGACGTGTGCCTGAGCGGGCGCGGCTACCTTTGCATTCAGGGCAATTTTCTGTGCGGGGAACCTGAATAGTTTTAACGCCGCCCTGGTAGGCTTCTTCTAATGTTATCTCCATGTCAAAACGCAGATGAGCCCCTTGTTCAGGGCCGGGGCGCCGTCGCCCTCCCCCGCCGAAGCCGCCAAAAAAATTTTCAAAGATATCGGAAATATTACCGAATCCGAAGCCGCTGAAATCTCCCTGATTAAAGCCTCCGTTATGGCCGTTGAAAGCCTGGTGCCCGAAACGATCGTATTGATCCCGCTTCTGGGGATCGGATAATACCTCGTAGGCCTCGCTGACCTCTTTAAAATTTTGTTCAGCGTCCGGTTCTTCTTTGTTAAAATCCGGGTGATATAGGCGAGCCAGACGGCGAAAAGATTTTTTAATCTCTTCCGGGGAGGCGCTGCGCCCCACCTCAAGCACTTGGTAATAATCTCTTTTGGACAACTTAAATCTCACCTAACCGATAATTTTATTGAAATCTACTATAGCATGACATACCAGGCCGCAATAAACAAGAGGCAAGAGGCACAAGAGGCAAGAGAAATTACTCCTGCCCCTTGGAACGGATACACTCCGGTTGCTTACCTCTCTTCGTCTTTAATATCATAATCGGCATCCACTATATTCTCGCCTTCGGCTCCGGAAGCCGGACCGGAGGCTTCGCCGGCAGAGGGGCCTTGGCCTGCCTTGGCCTGCTCATACAGTTTTGCGGATAGCTCGTGCATATAGCTGTTCAGCTTATCCGTGGCTGTTTTAATCCGCTCCGGGTCGTTGCCCGCAGCGGCGGCGCGCAGCTCTTCCACTGCCTTTTTCACCTCTTCAGCCTTGACCGGGTCTACCTTCTCGCCCAGATCTTTTAACGATTTTTCCGTCTGGTAAGCCAGAGAATCAGCATGGTTGCGGGCATCGACCAGTTCGCGCTGCCTGCGATCCTCTTCGGCAAATTGTTCCGCATCCCGCACCATGTTATCAATATCATGCTTATCCAAGCCGCTGGAGGCAGTTATGGTAATCTTCTGCTCTTTACCCGTGGCCAAATCTTTGGCTGAAACATTGACGATTCCGTTGGCGTCGATATCAAAGCTGACCTCGATCTGGGGCATGCCGCGGGGCGCCGGAGGAATCCCGTCCAGCATGAACCGGCCCAAAGTTTTATTGTTGGCGGCCATGGAGCGCTCACCTTGCAGCACATGTATTTCCACGCTGGTCTGGCTGTCGGCCGCTGTGGAGAAGATCTGTTTTTTGCTGCTCGGAATGGTGGTGTTACGCTCAATAATCTTCGTAAACACTCCCCCAAGCGTTTCAATGCCCAAAGAAAGAGGCGTCACATCCAAAAGCAGCACATCTTTGGCCTCCCCGGCCAGGACGCCCGCCTGATAAGCCGCGCCTAAGGCCACCACTTCGTCCGGGTTTACCCCTTTATGCGGCTCCTTGCCCAGAAGTTTGCGGATAGCGTCCTGCACCGCCGGGATACGGGTCGATCCTCCCACCAGTACGATACGGTCAATCTCTTCCACTTTCAGCCCGGCGTCTGCCAGGGCGCTGCGGGTCGGACCCATGGTCTTTTCCACCAGATCCGCCGTCAGCTCATCGAATTTAGAGCGGGTCAGGGTGATATCCAAGTGTTTCGGGCCGTCCTGCGTAGCGGTGATAAAAGGCAGATTTATGCCGGTGGAGGTCACCGAAGAAAGCTCTACTTTGGCCTTTTCCGCCGCCTCATTTAACCTCTGCAGCGCCATGCGGTCCTGACGCAGATCGATACCGTGATCTTTTTTAAATTCATTGGCCACGTAATCAATAATCCGCTGGTCAAAGTCGTCGCCTCCGAGGCGGTTGTTGCCGCTGGTGGCCTTCACTTCCACCACATCGTCACCCAGTTCCAACACTGATACGTCAAAAGTGCCGCCGCCCAAGTCAAACACCAGGATTTTATGATCGCCCTTTTTGTCCAGCCCGTAAGCCAACGCCGCCGCGGTAGGCTCATTAATGATACGCAGCACCTCCAGACCGGCAATCTTCCCGGCGTCCTTAGTGGCCTGGCGCTGGCTGTCGGTAAAATAGGCGGGAACGGTAATCACCGCCTGCGTTATTTTCTCGCCCAAATAGGCTTCCACGTCATTTTTCAGCTTCTGCAGGATCATGGCGGATATTTCCTGAGGGGTATAGTTTTTTCCGTCGATTTTCACGGTATGGTTCGTGCCCATCTCCCGCTTGATCGACATAATTGTCCGCTCGGGGTTGGTGATCGCCTGCCGCTTGGCCACCTGCCCTACCAGCCTCTGCCCGTCCTTCGTGAAAGCCACCACCGATGGAGTGAGCCGGCTGCCTTCGGCATTAGCGATGATCGTTGGTTCGCTGCCCAGGAGCACCGCGGCTACCGAGTTAGTTGTTCCCAAGTCAATTCCGATAACTTTGCCCATATCTAAAACCTCCTTATTCTTTATGCAAATTCTTTATGCAAAACACGCTTATAAGTAATCCGCGTCACCGCTATCCCCGGCACACCTTAACCAGGGCCGGCCGTAAGACCTTCTTCTTGTATAAGTATCCTTTCTGCAGTTCTCCCGCCACACAACCCGGCTCTCCTTCTTCCACTTCTAAGACCGCATGATGGTAATTGGGATCAAATGGCCGGCCGGTAGGATCCATCACGGCAACCCCTTCCTGCTCCATAAGCTGAAACAGCTGACGGTAGATCATATCCAACCCTGCTATGTGCGCATCCGGCACAGATTCTCCACGAGCGGAGCCAAGCGCCCGCTCCAGGTTGTCGAGAATCGGCAGAAGCTTTTCAAAAAATCTAAACAGACTGTATTCCCGGGTCTCCTCCTGCTCGGTCCGGCTGATCCGGCGGAAATTTTCAAAGTCAGCCTGCCGGCGCATTAACCGGCCCATCAGCTCCTCTCGCTCTTTCTCCCAAACCGCTTTCATCTGCTCAATCTCCGAGAGGTGTTGGGTATCAGTTCCGTTCCCTTCGGCCGCGGGTTCCGGACTTAAAGCTTCCGCGGTGTTATAGTTTTCCGGATCCTGGTATTTTCTGTCTTGACCGTTCAACGATTCTCACCTTCTTTCATCGCATTTCATTATGATCTAATTCAGTATTCCCTGTTTGCCACCGAAAGTCTGCCCACCGATCAGTAATAATGGCTGCTAACTCAAGCTGTCGCTCAGTTTATCCACCAGAAAGCGCACTATGCCGATAATACGGGCGTAATTCATCCGGGTGGGACCTAAAACCCCCACCGTGCCCAGGGTTTTATTATTAATCTTGTAGGCGGCGGTGATCAGGGTACACTCCTGAATCTCCTCTACCGGGTTTTCACTGCCGATTTGCACGATCACGCCTTCTGCACTTAAATTTTTCTCAAGAATATTAAAAAGCAGCGACTCCTGTTCAAACAGAGCAAGCATGCGTTTAATTTTATCAACATTTTTAAACTCCGGCTGATTCAAAATGTTAGTGGTTCCGCCCAGGAAAACACGGACCTGCTGCTCCTCCTTAAGGCTTTCTTCCAGAAGAATAAAGGCCTGCTCCAAAATTTCCATCCGCCGGAAAAGGTCACGTTTCAGTTCGTTGATCAGAGAGGTGGTCACCTGATCGATGGTCAACCCGAACAGCTTCTGATTTAAGTAGGTCACAACCTGCTGCAGCTCAACCGGCGAGAGGCTTTGATGCAGATCGATCACCTTGTTTTTTATAAAACCGCTGTCGGTCACCAGTACGACCAGCCCTTTTTTCTCATCAAGGGGCAAAATGCGCATCTGGCGGAAGGTGCTTTTTTTATACTGCGGCCCCATAATCATGGATGTGTAACTAGTAGTATATGACAACACCCGAGCGGCATTGATGATAATTTGCTCAATCTCGCGCATCTTGTTAATATTCAACGAGTGGTTAATGGCCGAAGCCTCTTCCTCCGGAAGATTGCCGGGGGTCATCAGGTTATCCACATAGTAGCGGTACCCCTTTTGAGAAGGAATCCGCCCGGCGGAAGTATGTGGCTGAGAGAGATAGCCCATCTCTTCCAAGTCGGCCATCTCGTTGCGAATAGTGGCCGAGCTCAGCCCGATGCGGCAGGTGCGGGCGATGGTGCGGGAGCCGACCGGATCCGCGGTCTGGATATAGCCGGCCACAACAGCCTGCAGGATTCTCTTTTTTCGTTCGTTTAGGGCAGCCATTTGTGCTCTCTCCTCTAAAGCTTCTGTTAGCACTCTAAAGCCATGAGTGCTAACCTATACTAAAAATAACACCCCGGCAGTAGTTTTGTCAAGATCATCCCGGAAAAAAATTAAAGGTGTAACTTTGAGGATTATGTGCCGGAAACCGGCAGCGCCGTGAACGGCTGAGCAGATAGCCCTGAATAGACAAAAAGTTCAGAAGTAAAAAAGGGGAGCCGCCGCCACCAACTCTCCAGCAAGGATTTAATTCGCGCGGCGCACAAAGTTATCGTTTGGCCGCTGTAGGTCAGCGCCACAGCGCCGTCTTCCAGACGTGTTACGGTAAAAGCGGCCGCTTCTTGCTCCAGGGCCATCAGGTCGGATAAATTGCGCTCCGCCAGATTGAGCCCGCAGTAAAGCACTATAAGCGCCAACAACAGCGCGGTTATAGACAGAAAACAGGCGCGCATCAGCCTTTAACCCTCCCGGTGTGCTTATACCACTTAAGATGAACGGGAAGGCAGAGATATATTCAGTTCCGGATAAAAAAGTAGTAGTACGTCCGGGCCAGGGCATCAGCCAGATACGGGATCGCCCGCAGCGCCTCCTCCATGGTATTTTCATGACCACCTACTTCCACAAGAATCGCCTGGGGGTGCAGGTCCTGATTATAACTAAAATTTTGCCTGCGGACACCACGGGAAATACCGGGCGCAACCGTTTCCAGCACATGGTGCACACCCATGGCAAAAGCTAAGTTTGATTCCCACCCCGGATGCCGGGTGCCGATAATCAACAGAATCTTGCCTGTTTCGGCGCCGTTCAAGGCAACCGTGGTGACCTCTCGCCGCACCCCATCCCGATGCAGGTCAATTACCATATTCAGCTGAGGGTTTTCCGCCAGCAGCTCCTTTACTACCGGACGGGCTTTCTCGTAAGCGGTGGCCCTGGGCTGGTCGTAGACGCCGCGGTGATGGATCAGGGGCAGGCCATACTGCTCCTGCATCTGCCTGACCAGTTCTTCTCCCAGAAAGGCCACTGTTTCTTCCAGATTTAAAGAGAAGGTCTTTCCGGATGACGGCTCGAAAGATTCAGTAATATGATTATGGTAAACCAAGGCCACCGGTTCGCTATAACCAATAAATGGGAAGCGGGGATCAAACACTGGCGCTGCCGGCTCCGGGTCTCCGG
>JAGXSR010000079.1 GCA_018333405.1 Dethiobacter sp.
CGGTGAACCGCTCCAGGCTCTCTTTAAAAAAGCTTAGCTCGCGCTGAAAAAAGCGCTGCGCTTGGAGCGAGACCTGGTGCGGCACATTGAACAGCCGGGAATAGGCCGTCGGTCGGTAATAGCTCCAAATGCCGTAAAGGCGCTGCACCATGTCGCAGCTGTGGGAGATGACCAAACCGTCTAAAAAGTCGTAGCGATCTTTGGCCGCCTGAGCCAGGATATTGCGCACATAAGAGCAGCCGTATGGCTCCATGTAGGCGTCCGCTTCGGCGGTGGCCTCCCCCGGGCGTCCGGTAATGCGGTAAGGGATTGCCCCGGCTGCGCTGATTATCTCCGGCGGCGCAAAGCAGCAGAGGTAGCCGATCACCGGTTTTCCGGTCGCCCTTTTCCTCTCCCGGATCAGCTCCTCCCGGTTTGAGGCTATATACCTGGCCCGGGCCAATCCGCGCAGTTCATTCACCATGTTTAATCTCTCCTTAGCCGCCCGGCAAAATTATTCTTAAAATTATGGGGCGGGAAATATGTTTAAGGTTACTTAAAGATTAAGCTCGTTCTTGTTTGGCTTTCTCCGCGGTTTCGAGGAAAGCGTGCAGCCGGGTCTTAATCTGGGCGTCCGACCATAGCCTCGGGTCAGCCATGTCGCTTTCAAAGATCAGGGAAGGGATCCCCAATTCCGCCAGGCGGTTTTTAGTATGCACTTCCCCGAAGGATACGGCCCTGCAGGAGCGGGTCAGGTGCATTACCGCACCGTCCAGGCTGTAATCGCGGACCACTTCGTCTAAAAGCCTGCTTCCGTAAAAACCGCCGAATACAGCCGGGTTGCATAACTCCGGCATCACTTCCGCGCCGTAGTCGTGCATACGCACCGCCCGCTGCCAGGTGCGCTGAACCAGGGCTTCCAGCGGATCCTTCAGCTCGACCTCAAAGCAGTCGCCCACATTATAGGTGGATTCCAGGGGAAAGACCGCACCCAGCGATTCCAAATAGTTAAAGAGGCCAAGATTAAACCAGGGCGGCAAACCGAACCAGACCAGGCGCAGTTTTTCGTGGTCGGCGATGCCGATTTTGTTGTCGACGCGGGCCTTGACTTCGTGGTACATCTCCCGGTAAAAATCCACCGCTTCTTCTTCGCCGACCATGTACATCTGCGGGATGATGGCGGAAAAATAATCGGTAGAGCCCATGGGACAGGGGATCGCCTGGCGCAGGGCCAAAGTATCACGCCAGTAGGTCAGCGCTTCTGTCGAAAGCTCCATGATCCGGCGCAGCCGATCAAGTTCCAGTTTTTTGCCCGTATGTTTTTCCAGGAATTCTACCTGCGCATGGAGGTCTTCGCGCAACAGCTGCTTGTAATGAGCCTCTATGCGCGGATCATGCGGATCCACATCCCAGGGCGGGGCCAGAGGGTCGCTGCTGTAAACAGGCACATCAAAATAGCGGGTGGCAATCGATTGGAACCATTTCCAGCGGGGTTCGCAGATAAACCCGGAGCCTAAAAGCATGGACGGGACACCCATCCCGCCGGGCAGGGGGCATTCAGCGGGGACCTCCCCCGCTTCGATGAATAGTTTGCAGTAGCCCATGGTATTGGTGACGTAGGAGCAGAGCTCCTGCGAATAGCCTTCCCTTTCCGCCACCTCGATGAACTGCGGCGCCACCAGGCGGCTGGCACAGATAGTGCCGAAATTTTCGGGCCATTCCCAGAGCAGATCGAAAGCTTTAAGCAGCTCGGGTGGAACTCCGACCATGCACCAGGCCAGGGGCTCGTTGCTAAACTTTCTTTCCATCATGCGCATAAAAAAGCGGGGCAACATCTCCTTCATTTTTTGGGTGGTTTCCAAGTGACGCCTGGCCCGGCTCATTTCACTGGTAGACATAGACCCTTGCCTCCTTAAAAAAAGGGCTTTCCCGTATGCAGGTTTTAAGAATAAGCGGAATAATTGATTATTCTTGATAAACAAAAATAATCCTGCCGCATTTCCAATTCTGAATTCTTGCGGATCGCCGCGGTTGTTGTTTCAACTCCTTTAGTGCTCCTGCTGTGCGGACGGCGGGTTTGCGCATACGGCCAAAATAGTGTATCCTGAAGCCAGACCAGTAAGGCGTGCTTTTGGAATTTGGCATTCAGAAGGGGAGATGATCTTGAGGAAACTCAAACTGGGCTTACCCGCGGGCAGCCTGCAGGAATCGACTATGGAAATGTTTAAGAAAGCCGGCTACAATATCAGTATCGGGGAGCGATCATACTATCCGCATATCGATGATGAAGAGATCGAGTGTATATTGATGCGGGCCCAGGAGATTCCCAAATATGTAGAGGACGCGGTTTTAGACGCCGGCTTAACCGGCAAAGATTGGATCAACGAGAGCGGCGCCCGGGTGGAAGAAATAGCCGAACTGGTTTATTCCAAGCGCGGCCTGCGCCCGGTGCGCCTGGTTCTGGCTGTTCCGGAAAATTCAGACATCAAAAGCATATCCGATCTGCAGGGAAAACGTATCGCTACGGAGCTGGTGGAATCCACCCGCCGCTACCTGCAGGAAAACGGCATCCAGGCTGCCGTTTCTTTTTCCTGGGGCGCTACGGAGGTAAAGCCGCCGCTGTTGGCTGACGCCATCGCTGAGCTGACGGAAACCGGACGCTCATTAAAAGCGAATCACCTGCGGATTATTGATACGATCCTGGTTTCTACTCCCCGCATGATCATGAACCGGGAGAGCCGGCAGGACAGCTGGAAGCGGAAAAAAGTCGACAATATGGTTACTCTGCTCAAAGGGGCGCTTTTGGCCGAACAGAAAGTAATGCTTAAACTGAATGTGCATACCGAAAACTTAAGCAAAGTGATCGCCTTGCTGCCGGCCCTGCGCAAGCCGACGATTTCAAACTTGTGTGAAGATAACTGGGTGGCTATAGAAAGCGTAGTGGATGAAAAGATTGTGCGGGAGCTGATCTGCAGGCTTAAAGATGCCGGAGGCGAGGGGATTCTCGAATTTCCGCTGAACAAGATCATCCCTTAAACGTTTGATAAAGCAATTAAGTAACCTTAAATCGCGGCCTTAAACCCTGAACAGATACGTTTTTCCAGTAGCATTAAAGATTGACCAGAGATTATAAGTTGACCTTCCGCGGCATCGTGTTATAATAAACAGGGCGACGGAATCTATTTTATTTGTCGGGCTTTTTAATAGCGCACGAAGATTAAACGCAATGGCGTTTAGAACAGAAGAGGTGGGTTAAATGGATAACGAGAAGGGAATTCGCGGCTTTATTCAATCCAAAATAAAAATGCATTGCCTGGTGTCGGCTTTATTATTGATTGTATTGGTCGGAGCGCTGACCATGTTTCTGCTCAGGCGCGATCCGGCGGTGGCTACCGTGAATGGAGAAAAGATTACCAAAAGCGAGCTTTACGCGGCCATGTACACCCAGGTCGGGGAAGAAGCCTTAGACAATCTGATTACCAGATTGCTGATTGTGCAGGAAGGAACAAGACTAGGCCTTTCCGTTACAGAGGCGGAGATTGACGATGATATACAAAAGATTATTCAGGAAAGTTTTGCGGGCATGGAAGATCAATTCCAGCAGGCTTTGGAACAATACGGGGTTTCTTTGGAAACGGTGCGCAGCGATATCAGGGTAAATCTGATGGCTCGTAAAATAGCCGAGCAACAGGTCAGTCTATCCGACCAGCAGCTGGAAGAGTATTTTAACGCCAACCAGTCGGAATTCAACATTCCCGACGAAGCGGAAGCGCGCCATATACTCGTGGATAGCATGGAAGAAGCAAATGAAATTATCGATCTGCTGAACCAGGGCTCGGATTTTGCCGGGCTGGCTAAAGAGCGCTCCCAAGATCCCGGTTCGAAAGATCAAGGCGGTAACCTGGGCTTCTTTAAACCGGGGGTCATGGTTCCGGAATTTGATGAGGCGGTCTTCTCTATGGAAATCGGGCAGATCAGCGAGCCTGTAGAAACAATGCACGGTTTTCATATTATTGAACTGCTGGATAAGAAAAGCGGCCGGGTGGTCACCTTTGCCGAAGTCAAAGAGGCTGTTCGCGAGTCGATGACTGAGCAGCAAGTGAGCCGTTTAATGCAGGAGCTGTTTGCCCGACTGCGCGAGGAAGCTGAAATCGTTTATTACTAATCGGCATAGCCAGAGGCTGAATATCGGCGGCAAAGCGGCTGGCTCAAGGTGGTTAGGGGTAGATCTGCCAAGCTCTTGGCGCGAGGAGGTTTTATCAGATGCAAAATAAGAAAATCTCTCTTTGGTTGTGGACGCTGCTGCTGGCGCTGCTGATAACAGTCGCGGCTGGGTGCCGTCCGGACGAAGCGGTTCTCCCTCCGGATGACGATAACAATGAGGAAACGCCGGAAGAGAGGACTATGGAGTTTGCGCTCTTTTTTGGCGAAGCGGAAGCGATCCACTCCGGCAAAGCGGGTGAATACGGTTTTGTGGCTCCGGTAACCCGGTCGGCCCCGGCAAATGAAGATCCGCTTGCCGCGGCGCTGGCCGAGCTGATTAAAGGGCCCCGTCCGGAGGACGGAGATTTTTTCAGCACACTGCCGCCTACGGCAAAAGTGTTAAGCGCGCAGCTGGAGGATAGGACGGCCCGGATCGATTTTTCCCGTGAACTGATCAGCGACAGTCCGGGCGGCACCTTGGGCGGGACTGTTTTTATGCAATCCCTGGTTTTTACTTTAACTCAGTTTCCCGGCATAGAAAAAGTGCTGGTCCTGGTGGAAGGCGAACCCTGGTCCGACGGCCACTTTATCTGGGAAGAGCCTTTGGGACCGGCAGATATGGCCGTATGTCCGGGATGCTAGCCGGTGTAAGGTCAAGGGAACGTATTTCACCTGTCTTGCGGCTATTGAGCAAATAAAGTGATTAAAGAGATAAAGAAGCACCCTTTGGTCACTGGTATAAGGTAAGGGCGGGAAAGGGGATTTCGATCCCTTCTTCGGCGTAGCGCCGGTGCAGCCGTTTAATCAGCTCATGAGTAATCAGAAAGCGGTTGGTAAATTCACTGACCCGCAGCAGCACATTGAAACTGATGCCGAAGTCCGAGAAGGCGGTATAGCGAAGCAACGGTTCAAAATCGCTTATCCCGCCTTCAATCTCCTGCAGGACCGACCTGGCTGTCTCTATTGTCACCCGCTCCACTTTTTCCAGGTCACTGTGATAGCTTACGCGAAGCGGGACCAGCGCAGTCATCTCTTTATCCGGCAGATAGAAATTAGTGATTCTGGAGCCGGCCAGCTTGGCGTTCGGCACCACAATCATATTACCGGGAAGTTCCCTGATTATAGTATTCCGCCAGGTGATATCCGCCACATAACCTTCTTCCCCGGCTTCCAGGCGGATAAAATCGCCAACCTGGAACTGCCTGGAAAGCAATATCTGCAGACCGGAAAAAAAATTGGAAAGCGTGTCCTGTAGGGCTAGCGCCAGAGCCAGGCCGCCGACCCCGAAGGCGGTGAGGATTGGCAGGATGGAGATGCCCAATGTCTGCAGCACGACTAAAAGTCCTATAATCAGAATCAGGAGCTTGGTCAACGCGGCAAAGATAGCCGTCTCCGGGAAGGCGCCTGCCGCTGTTTTTGTGTATAAGTTCACAAAGCCGACGGCCACTTTTGCCATAAACCAGGTGGCCGAGAGGATCAGGATGACCAACAGAATCCTGATCAGCAGGTTAAAGTAAACCGGAGCAAGGGCTATGCCGAGCAGGGCTCCGTAAAAACCGGCCAAAATAAACCAGAGGGCGGCTGTTCCGGGAAGAGCGGCGATGATTATTTCATAACCTTTCCATTTAGTTCGCCCGGCGAGAGCCTTCAACCTCTTCAGTAAGGCTTTTTCAAACAATAGTCCAAGGAAAACCCCACCGAGCAGCCAGCCGAGAGAG
>JAGXSR010000080.1 GCA_018333405.1 Dethiobacter sp.
ATTCAGAATTCAGAATTTGAAGCGCCAGGCACTATCAGATGTCTAATTTCAATAAAATTTGCAAAAAAAACAGTTCCCCACAACCGGATCAAAGTTTCTTAACTTTGAGAATACGGGCCGGCCGTTTCTCAATATTAAGAAATAATCTATAGAAACTCCGTCCTTAAGAATCAATACGCGGATCGAGCAGGTATTGTTCCAGACGGCAGCGAAATAACAACATATCAACTAAACAAGGGGTTTTGTTTTTGTCCAGACTGTTGCAGATTCAGTCAACGGTGCAGGAAGCGGCGGAAGCGATCTCCGCCGCGCTGGATATTGAGGTGGAGATCGTTGATGATGAGCTGACCGTGATCGGGGCCAGCGGTCGTTACAAAGGAAAAATCGGCCGCAAGGAGGAGTTTGGGCGCCTGGAAGGGGATTTCCTTTATGCCCGGACGCTGCGCAGCGGAGAGGCTTACGTGATTGAGGATCCGCAAGCAGATCTACTCTACGATCCATCCTCCTTAGACGGCACCACCAAGGAACTCGGGGAAATCTGCAGCCCGATCAAACTAGGGGCCGAGAGCATCGGGGTGATCGGACTTGTCGCTTTTAGCGTTGCCCAAAACTGTCGCCTGATGGACAATAACCAGGCTATCCTGCTTTTTTTAAAACATATGGCCCGGCTTTTAGCGGCCAAGGTTTCTGAACATGAAGCGATGGAGCGTTTGACCGTAGTGTCGGGTGAACTGGCCACGATTTTGGAGACGATACACGAAGGAGCTTTAGCTATAAATGAACTGGGGATTGTAACGCATTGCAATTCTACGGCGGAGCAGCTGCTGAAGGTTAAACGTTCCAGGTTGTTAGGAAAGCGACTAGACAATTTCTGGGCAAAAGCGCCGGCTCTCGAAGCGTTGCGCAGCGGGTCGGAGTATACTGAAAAAGAGGAGATATTTCATTTCGGTCAACATAGAATGCATTTTATCGTTACTGTTCGGGTGGTGCCCGGCAGGGAAAGCCCGGCGGGGGCAGTGATCTCTTTCCGTGATATCGCTGAAGCGCGCCGCCTGATTTATGATTTAAGCGGACATAACATGGCCTACACTTTTGAAGATATAATCGGCGACAGCAAAGCGATCAATCAGGTTAAGGCCCAGGCTTACCGGGTGGCGAAAGGAAACTCAACCATCTTGATCACCGGCGAAAGCGGCACCGGCAAGGAGGTGTTCGCCCGGGCCATTCATCAGGCCAGTTCGCGCAGCAATGGTCCGCTGATCAGTGTTAATTGCGGCGCGATCCCGGAGACGCTGTTGGAGAGCGATCTGTTCGGTTATGAGGGAGGCGCTTTTACCGGCGCGCGCAAAGAAGGAAAGCCCGGCAAATTTGAGCTGGCCGACAGCGGCACCATTTTTTTGGATGAAATCGGCGAGATGCCGCTGCACCTGCAGGTTAAGCTGCTGCACGTCCTGCAGAGCAGAGAGGTGGAGCGGGTAGGCGGCACGAAGCGGATCCCGGTTGACGTCAGGATTATTGCCGCTACCAACCGGGACCTGGAAACGATGATGCAAGAGGGTAAATTCCGCAATGACCTCTATTTTCGCTTAAGCGTAATTCCGCTGCATATCCCTCCGCTAAGAGAGCGGATGGAAGATATTCCGAAGCTGGCCGAGCACTGTCTGGGTAAATATACACGCATGCTCAGTAAACGCATTACCGGGATTGATGCGGAAACCATGGAGAGCCTGATGGCCTATTGCTGGCCCGGCAATGTCAGGGAACTGGAAAATACGATTGAGTACGCCGTGAACATGGCCCCCGGGAATACACTAACCATGGCCAATTTGCCGCCCCGCATCCGGCAAAGCACAGGCGGTTCCGCGCCGGCAGAAGAAACTTCTCTGAAAAGCAGGCTGGAGCGATTTGAACGGACAGTGCTGGAGGAGCACCTGGAGCGCTACGGCCGCACTTTAAGCGCCAAGAGCGCCATTGCCCGTGACTTGGCTGTCAGCAAAGCAACGCTGTACCGTAAACTAGCCAATCTGGGGTTGTCTCAAAAATGAGAACTATAGCCGCCTGGATTCCCCGCCGTTTATTGCACAGATCCGCAGGCCCAGTCACCAATCTATCCCCGGTTTGTATTTTGGCATGATAATTGAGTAAGATCTCTTTTAGCTGGTAAATCAGAGCGGGGAGGAGTAATTTAATGTCAAAGTATGTCGAATCCGCAAAGTATGCGCAGCGCTGGTTAGATATTATTAAACAAAGTGAACTTGACGAGACAACAGCGCGGGACATTTCCAGGGAAACGGTAGCGAATTTCGTAAATCATTTTAACAAAGGGTGGGTCGATTACCGGAAATCGGTAACGGAGTCAGGAGACTACGCCGGTACAGAATGGCGTGGATCAGGGGTATATTACTACGATGTATTTGGGAACGAGTATATCGATTGCCTGGGAGGCTATGGCGCTTTAGACCTGGGCTGGTCGCATCCGGAAGTGGTCGAGGCGGTCCGGGCGCAGGCCGGCAAATCAGGAATTCCGACCCAGGAGCTGATGGATCCTTTAAGGGGTGTTCTGGCCAACCTGCTTGCGCAGATTGCCCCGGGTGATATTGACCACGCCTTTTTTGTCAACAGCGGCACGGAAACAATTGAGGGAGCACTGAAAATTGCCAGGCTCTATACCGGCAAGCATAACTTTATCTCCACCGTAAAGGGTTTTCACGGTAAAACGCTCGGATCTTTGAGCGTCATGGGTAAGAAGGATTTTCGGGCTAGTTTGCAACCTTACGGCGGGCAGACTTTTTATGTTCCTTTCAACGATGCGGCTGCTTTGGAAAAGCAACTGGAAATATGTGCGACCGTGGGTATCGATATCGCCGCTTTTATCGCCGAGCCGATCCAGGGTGAGGCGGGGGCGATTGTGCCTGCGGAAGAATACTGGCCGAAAGTCAGAGAGATTTGCACCCGCTTCGGCATTTTGTTGATTGCCGATGAGGTGCAAACCGGTATCGGCAGAACCGGAAAACTTTGGGGCTTAGACCATTGGGATGTTGTGCCTGATATTATGTGCATAGCTAAATCGCTAGGCGGCGGAGTGATGCCGATCGGCGCTTTTATGGGCAATGGGCGGATCTGGCGGGCGTTTGAAGAACCAAACCCATTCATGCACACTACCACCACCGGCGGCAATCCCATGGCTTGCGCCGCCGCTATTGCCGCGCTGAATGTCACATTAAGAGATAATCTGCCGGAACTGGCGGCGGTAAACGGGGCCTATTTTATTGACAAATTGAGTGGACTGTCCGGGCAGTATCCGCAGATTTACAAAGGAGTAACCGGTAAAGGTTTGCTGATCGGGCAACACTTCCAGTCGCCGGAAATCGGTTATAAGGTGGCTGCCGGGTTATTCAAACGAAAAGTGCTGGTGGCGGGAACGCTGATCAGCGCGAATACCATACGCTTTGAGCCTCCGCTGTTTATAGATCAAAAACAGATTGATGAAGTATTGAATCGCCTGGAGAATACGTTGAAAGAAGTGGCGGCAGGGCTATAGCCTTTGGAATTATTGAAGTCAACCCAGTACATTTTGCTCTTAAATTAATCGTCCGGAATTTAAACAAATCTTTAAGGGGGTTTATATTGTGACTGAAGAAATCTGCACCCAGGACAATGTGCTGACCGCAACACTCAATCTGCTCCGCACATCGGTAGAAAACTTAAAGCTTTCACCTGTGGTTTACGAGTACCTGAAGGCTCCCTCCCGCTTCGTGGAAGCGGCTATACCGGTGGAGATGGACAGTGGCGAGGTAAAGGTGTTTACCGGCTACCGCTCCCAGCACAACAATGTTCTCGGTCCCTACAAGGGCGGTATCCGCTATCACTGGGAGGTAACGCCGGATGAAGTAAAAGCTTTGTCCATGTGGATGACCTTAAAGTGCGCGCTGGTGGGAGTGCCTTTTGGCGGCGGCAAGGGCGGTATAGTCTGTGATCCCCGCATTTTGAGTAAAAAAGAAAAGGAGCGGCTCAGCCGCGGCTATATCCGGGCCTTCGGCAGCGTTCTCGGCCCGGAACTCGATATTCCCGCGCCCGATGTATACACTGACGCGCAGGTTATGGCCTGGATGGCGGACGAATACAGCAATATCCGCCAGGCGCCGGCTTTCGGCGTAGTTACCGGCAAACCTCTTTCGGTGGGCGGTTGTGTCGGCCGGGAAGAAGCCACCTCCCGCGGGTGTGCCTTTGCGGTCCGCGAAGCGGCCAAAGCATTGGACCTGCCGATCAAGGGCGCCCGGGTGGCGATCCAGGGCTTTGGTAACGTAGGCGGACATGCCGCCTTGCTTCTGGCGGCGGAAGGCTGCACAATAGTGGCGGTCAGTGATTCCCGCAGCGGGGTTTACAATCCTGAGGGACTGGACGCGTCAGCCCTGATCGCGCATAAGAAAAGCACGGGCGCGGTGGCCGGTTTCCCCGGCAGCAAGCCGATCACCAACCTGGAGCTGCTGGCCGTAGATTGCGATATTCTCATCCCGGCAGCCATGGAAAACCAGATTACCTGCGACACAGCCGGCTCTGTGAAAGCCAGGATCGTGGCGGAAGGGGCCAACGGCCCGACCACTCCTGACGGCGATGCTATTTTATTTAAGAAAGGTGTGCTGGTTGTGCCGGATATCCTGGCCAACAGCGGCGGGGTAACCGTTTCCTACTTCGAGTGGGTGCAAAACAACTACGGTTTCCGCTGGGACGCCGAGACGGTCAACAAGCGGCTGGAAGATAAAATAGTGGAAGCATTCCGCCTGGTATATCTCTTTACGCATCAGAACGGGTCAACCCTGGATATGCGCACCGGCGCCTATATGTACGCTGTGAAAAAGCTGTCCGACGCCATGCAGATTCGCGGCTGGCTGTAATTTGAACGCTGTAGGTCACTGTATTTATGGACTGACCTGATCTCCCCGACAAAACGGGGCATGAAAAGCGGGATAAAAATAACCCGGGGGTGGATCGTGAACTTGCAGAGGCGCGGCTGGACGTGCCCGCAGTTTCACGATCCACCCCCAACCTGTATCTCTATAAAAAACGTCAGGGA
>JAGXSR010000081.1 GCA_018333405.1 Dethiobacter sp.
CATACGGCGGCACTTTTCGGCATACCCGGCGCTGACTCCGTGCTCAGCCCAGTCATCAATGTCCCTCGAAGTGGCATTCAGCGTAGTGGGAACCCTGACTTTTGCGCCGAGCGCCGCTAACTTTTCAGCAAAAGCCAGCCCCGCCTCCCCCACCGCCTCATACAGGCACCCGTCAATATGCGCCTGGGCGATGGCAATTAATGCGGAAGCCTTGTACAGTTCGCCGAGCCTGACGATAATCTCCATGGCCAGCCGGCAGCCGGCGCCTGCTTTCCCTGCCAGCATTTCTGATTCGACCCGGGTTAAATTCATCGTTTTCCCTCTGCGGCGCCTATTTCGGCTGCCTTAGTTTGATTCCGGCCCTTAATCAGGGCAGCAAGTGGTAGAGCAGGCCGGCAGCCGACCGTACAAATTGCATTTTCAGGGATCGGCCGGGCGCTACCGGCGAAGCGCTGTGAATCATCTCAAACCAGCTTTCAGGCCGGGTTGAACGCAGGATCCCTTCCAGGCAAAAAACAGCCAGATCTTCGATACCCGCTGCCAGCGCCGCTTCTATATCCGGCCTCATCTCCTCCGGATTCCTGTAGAAAGGCTCGCTACCCAACTTGCCGGCAGCGGTGACACCGACGGACAGGGAGGCCCGTGCGCCAAGCAGCCGGCGCGCGTTTAATGCCAGGCGGTAAAGATGCCAGCAGGCATCTTTCGGTTTAATCAGGCCGCGGGAGTAGCCGACAAGCATGGAGTTATACTGCATTACCGAGATTAGATCCCACTTCACCGGTGTTACCGGAGTCTCCAGATAATCCTGTACTTTCACTCCGCCTTTCACCAGGTCAAGTTCCAGCAGCGGCAGGACAGGCACTAAAGTCCGGCAGCCCTGCCCGCTTATATACTCCTGCAGCGAAAGGTAGATTCCGGACGCCTGGTCAAAGCGGGCCCGGTGGCGATTGCTTTTGTAATGGCGCATAACGGTTGTAATCTTGTTTAATCCTCTGGCGCCGCTCTGCTCCTGCCACTGGTAAAAGGGGGTTTCCAGGTCTACCGCCAGCCAGGGCACTTTCACCCGCATACTGTGCGCCCAATGGAAAATTTGGCGCACATAATCCGAAAACTCCGTGGCGTTGCCTTCATGCGGCCAGTAACCTTGTTCATCGCTCATGGTCGGCCATAAAGCCGGTTCCAGCTCTTCATCGATATAAGTCTGCAGGTAGCGGGCATAGCCGCTGCTCAAATGCCCGTAAGGGAGAGCCAGGCACGGCTGCACCCGGTAGCGTTTCAGAAGAGCCACCACCCGGGGGGCGCACAGCTCCTCCGGAGTGATAAACTCGGCCCATACTCTTAGCCGCACTAGACTTGCCCCCCTGCTTTGCCTCCCTGGTTCCGGGCAGGAATGGCCAATACCGCTTCTTTAAAGCGGTTCATTTTTTCTTCCGCTTGTCTTTTATCCGCTCCATGAACCGAGAAATAGATCTTTAGTTTAGGTTCAGTACCGGAAGGGCGCACACTGAACCAGGCTCCGTCTTCCATCAGATACCAGAACACCCGGGAACGGGGCAGCAGCAGATCCCACTCGGCGCCGGTCAACAGGTTTAGCGCTTGGCGGCGCTCATAATCGCGTCTTTCAACAACCCTGATCCCCCCGATTTCCGAAGGGGCGGCGGCAAAAGCGGCTATAAATCCATCTGCTTCGCTTTTGCTTTTAAGCTCCAGGGAAACCAGCTCGTCTAAGAAATAGCCGTGGCGGCGGTAGAGCTGCTCCAGGAGGTCCGGCAAGGTAAGCCCTTTATCCCGGTAATAAGCGGCCATTTCGGCAAAAAGAAAGGCGCTGACTACAGCGTCCTTGTCGCGGGCGTGTGTGCCCGCCAGGTAGCCGTGACTCTCTTCATAGCCAAACAGGAAGCGGAAACGGCCGGACTGTTCATACTCTTTAATTTTATCTCCGATATATTTAAACCCGGTGAGCGTCTCCTCGGTTTTCACACCGTAAAACCGGGCCACCTTCCGGCCCAGATCTCCGGTGACCACTGTGGTGATCACTACGCCGTTCGCGGGCAGACGCCCTTCTTCGCTCATCCGGCTTAAAATATACTCGATTAACAGGACGCCGATCTGATTCCCGTTTAAATGGACCAATTTACCGGATGCATCCCGGACTACGCAACCCATCCGATCGGCATCAGGATCAGTTGCGATAATCAGATCCGCGTTTACCTCGGAGGCCAGATCATAAGCCAATTTGAAAGTGGCAGGATCCTCCGGATTGGGAACCCGGACAGTGCTGAATTGCGGATCCGCAGTCATCTGCTGCTCCACCACTACTAAATCCACATGCGCCTCTTTTTTCAGCAAAAACGGAATCAGCGAGGCGCCTGTGCCGTGCAATGGTGTAAATACCACTTTCACCCGGCCGGCGGGCCTGCTTTGCGACTGGGAGCGCACCGCCTGCAGGTAGGCGCAGTCTATTTCCGGGCCGATAAACTCAATCAGTCCGGCGGACAGGGCATACTCAAAGTCCATACTTTGTACACCATGAAACAGATCCACCGCCGCGACTGTCTCCACCAGCCGTTCGATCAGCGGCGATACAGCCTGTCCCCCATCGGGCCCGTAGATTTTAAAACCATTGTACTGAGGCGGGTTATGGCTGGCGGTGATCACAATCCCAGCGGCGCACTTCAACTCCCGGACGGCAAAAGAAAGTTCCGGGGTAGGCCGTCCCTCTTTAAACAATTTCACCTGCACGCCGTTGGCCGCCAGGACCTGCGCCGCCTCCCGGGCAAATTCCCGGGAATAGAGGCGGGTGTCGAAGGCGATGGCCACCCGTTTAAAGGCCGGCGCCGGTTTTAAAGCGTTGATATACTCTGCCAGGCCCTGAGCGGCGCGGCGGATAATATAGCGGTTCATCCGGTTAATGCCGGGGCCGATGATCCCGCGTATGCCACCGGTGCCGAAGAGCAGCTCTTCTCCGAAATGATCGCTGATCCGGGCCTGATCACCCTTCATCGCCAGCAGCTCGCCGCGGGTTACTTCATCCAGCGCGCCCTGCCCGAGCCAATGCTGATATTGCTGCTCCGCTTTGTTTTTAGCCGGCCGCCCAAAGTCGTCCTCATAACGTATGATGTCGTCTTCTCCAAGATAGCTGCCGTTTTGGACTTCAATCACCTCCAGAATTTCTGTTCCGCAGTTGTGCAAGCGGTGTTTCGTCTGTATAGGTATAAATATGCTCTCTCCCTTTTTCAGGGGAATCTGATCATCATTCAGGGTCACCAGGGCAGAGCCGCTGACCACCACCCAATGCTCCGACCGATAGTGGTGGCTCTGCAGGCTTAGCCGGGCGCCGGGCATGACCGTAATTCGTTTAACCTGCCGGCTCTCTCCTTTATCCAGCACGGTGTAGCTGCCCCAGGGCCGAATAACGGTGCGATGGTATAACGCTTCTGCTGAATTGTTTTTCTTCAGTTGCTCATAAATCTGTTTTACCGCCTGGGACTTGTCACGGTGACAGACCAGCAGGGCATCGTCCGTATCGATAATCACCATATTATCCACGCCCAGAGCAGCAACCAGGCGGGATCGGGCCATAACCAAACTGCCCGTGCTATCCATGGCCAATACCTGCCCCAGCAGGCAGTTTCCGGCCGCGTCTTTAGGCGAGGCCTGATAGTAAGCATCCCAGCTGCCCAGATCGCTCCAGCCGATCTCCGCAGGAATAAGCGCAGTATGCTCAGCCTTTTCCATGATTCCGTAGTCTATAGATACTGGCTCCAGGCCGCTATACGGAAACGCCGCCAAGGAATCAGCAGACGCCGGCAGATGATCCAAGACGGTGGAAACGGCCGGTAAAAAGCGGCGGTACTGTTCAATCAGAGCGCCCACTTTAAACATAAAGATGCCGCTGTTCCAGTAGTAGCGGGGATCCGCGCAGTAACGCCCGGCTTCCTTCAGATTTGGTTTCTCCACAAACTTTTCGACCCTGTAAATGCCGGCAGACAGCTCAGCCCCGCTTAGTATATAGCCGTAGCCGGTCTCCGGGTACAGCGGCCTGATGCCAAAGGCAACCATGCCCTGTTTCTGCGCCGCTATTTCCCCTAACTGCAGAAGTGAGGTAAATTGTTCGATCTCTGTCACTAGATGATCCGCGGGCAGCACCGCCATCACCTCCTCAGGCCCATGCTCCCGGTACAGGCGCCAGGCCGCCAGACCGATGGCCGGGGCGGTGTTGCGCGGCTCGGGCTCGCTGAGGATAGTTATCCCCGCCATGCTCATTTCTGCCAGCTGCCGCCTGATCTCCGGCGTCTGATCCTGGTTGGTGACGACATAGATCAGCTCGGCGGGAAGCAGCCTGCCGATTCTGGCAGCCGTTTGCTGAAAGAGGCTCTCCGTGCTGCCCGGCAAGGTGAGATACTGCTTCGGAAATTGTTCCCGGCTTAACGGCCAAAGACGGCTTCCGCTGCCGCCGGCCAGAATTACTGCATAGATGCGAACCACCCCCGGTATCTTTACCCGTCACATAAACTCACGGCATATGGTATTGAATGGTGAGCCGTATTGCTAAAAAACTGTTCTGCGGCAGCAGCCCGGAGACAGACCTGAGCTGTCTGTGCAAGCCTGCGGTTCAGCCAACCGGCGCCGGGGTTTCGTAAGAAACAGGCCAAACCGCAGGAGTTGCTCAGAAGCCCATCCCCTTTAAGGGATTGGAAGTGTCGCTCATGTCCCGAGGAAACTTCAGACGTTTGCAAACACCATGCTCAGATCAACACCAAGATCAGGGAAAGCTATTGCCTGCACATTATCTTCATCGGTATGCGTTTCGGGCCTGCCGTATTTTTTGCTTTCCTGCAAAACGAATACATTTGCGAACTTTCCCTCTGGATCCACTATCCAGTATTCTTCGACTCCCGCTTTTTCGTACATATTGAACTTTGATACCCTGTCGCGCCTCGATGTAGCAGGGGAAGTTACTTCAATTATCAGCGCAGGCACTCCGAAGTAGCCTGTTTTTCTTAGCTTGCTTTCGTCGCACACCACCACTACGTCAGGCTGAACAACCGTATCGACTTCATCATCGGTTTCGTTGTGTTCCGCCAGACACAGATCAAACGGCGCCGCGAATACCCTGCAGCGCTTACCTACAAAGTGGTTCGATAGCTGTCTGTAAAGCTCGCCGGTTACACTCTGATGCTGCCATGACGGGGCAGCCTGCATGTAAGCCGTACCGTCATATATTTCCCATCTTTCAGATGCGGGCCACGCCAGATAATCGGCATAGGTATATTTTTTTTCCGGGTTTGGCAACGGCATGTTTGCCACGCTCCTGTCCGACATCTCTATTTTGGCTCTTGCGGTTCTTCGCCGCAAGCCCTTGACTTGAGCCTATTATATCGCAGCCGCCGGGTCAAAGGCAAGCAAACAAAAATCCGGCAACAGCTGTTTTCGGTAATCTAAAACTTGACCACTTCGCTGCCCACAACCCGTTTTCCCTCAGCCAAACCGGCCAGACGCGGGTTGCGGATTACCTGCTCTCCTGGCGCGAGCCCCTCTTCGATCACCACCAGATCACCTGTTTCCAGGCCTTTTTTTACCGGACGGAGCA
>JAGXSR010000082.1 GCA_018333405.1 Dethiobacter sp.
TACCGCAGTTCCTGTTCAAAGATTTCTATGCCACCTACCTTTTCGATGGAAGTTGTTGTAGCTGTATGCAGTCCATCACCCCAGGTATCGCCGCGCCAAGTAAAAATAACGTGCTTTATGCCGGCTTCCTGAAGCATAGCAGCAATGGCTGGTCCCTGAACATCATCGGCGGCTACAAAGCGGTAAAGAAAATCACCGGGTAGGGCCAGTGCAGGTGAAGTGGCAGATTGAGAAACAAACAAAATCTCATTGGCATTGGCAAAAGCTAACATCTCTCTAGATGACCCACTAGTCTGCGGGCCGGCAAATATTTTGACTCCTTCACCAAACCAAGTTGTCATCTTGCGCAGTGCTGTAGTAGGATCGTTAGCCTCATCCTCTATCACAAGTTTGAGTCTCCATTCCCTCTCGTTCTCCTGTAACCAAGCGTTTATATCAGCTTCTGCTAGCTTCATGGAAACGCTAGCTGTCTCGGCCGAGCCACTGAGAGCACCAGTTAATCCCAATAGTGCCACAATTGTATGTTCAACAGTAAGCTCTTCCTCAACTGGTTCCTCGCCCGGCGGGCAACCTGTGACAAAAAGCAGTAAAGCGATGACCAAAACAGCTGATAGCAAAAATAGATATTTCTTGTTAAACATTTAACTCCCTCCTGGTTTTAATTTTAGAAGGTACGAAATTCTGCCTAAAAAAATCTACGATCTTAAGTGCTTAGCAGTATCATTTAACATCTTAATTACATTCATCACCTCTCTCGCGTAAACAAATTTCATGTTTAGTGTTAAATCCGGCTTAACCTGACACCGTCATTTAAGCCGGATTTAACAGCATAGATTCTGCCTTGTTTTATATCAATTTTTTATGATAGCTTTTCTAAGGATTAATAATACAAGCTTATTTCCACATCATGAATATTCCTTCAATAGCCGCCCTAAATTACGCTAATATTTTTCACATTACGTTGATGGACGATCCTGCCACCGAGAAGTGTAAGATCCACGGCTATCTCAGATATCTCTTTAGGATAAAGGAAGGGATCTCGATTGAGAACTATAAGATCAGCTAGTTTACCGCTGACGATCTCTCCTTTTATTTCTTCTTCGAAGGTTAAGTAAGCTCCCTGTCGCGTATACGAATCGATCGCCTCAGTCACACTGAGTTTTTGATCCGGATGAGGAGGATTAACTGCCCAATGGATACCATACAGCGGACTAAACGGCATACAATCCGAGCCAAAGGCCAGCGGCAATCCGGCCTCGATGATCAATTTAAGCGGATTGGTTCGCTGATCTCGATCTTGGCCGAGGCGCTGTTCGTACATTTTTCCTGGTCCGGACCATTGTGCAAAGTTTGGTTGCATAGATGCTGTAAGGCCCATTTCTGCCATCTTTGCGTGATCCTTTCGGTTGGAAAGCTCCAGATGTTCGATCCGGTGGCGAAAATGCGGGCTCGTTTCAGCAAGTGCGTGGGTTGCCAGGCTCATTTCAACTGCCCGATCACCTATGGCATGAAGAGCCGTTTGCAGGCCAGCACATTCTGCTCGCTTCAGGAGGTTTGCTAACTCATCTTTGGTCATGTTTAGCTTTCCTATCCCGGAGCTATCGCGGTAAGGCTCTGTAAAAGCAGCATTCATTGCCCCAATCGAACCATCACTATAGATCTCCCCGATCCCACCTAAACGCAACAGATTACCGTTAAAACATTTCTTTAATTCCTTGTTGATGACATCATCAAGCTGTTCTGAGGATGCATAGACGCTGACACGAACAGTCAACAGTCCCCTTTGTTTTGCTTCTTCATAGGCCTTAAGACTATGCAACCGCACGTCCTGATCGTGGATCGAAGTGACCCCGTAAGAGGCGGCTATTCGGCAAGCATCCGCCACTGCTTTAGTCAATATCGATAAGTCTATCTGTATCGATTGAAGAAGAAACCATGCTACACTCTCGCGAAGGATCCCTCTTGTTAAATCAAGTTCCTCCTTCGGACCTTGAAGATGGACACGATCAAGTGCTTTGGTATTAACGCTGACAAGATGCCCGTCTATTCTTATTGCTACTATAGGATTATTTGGTCCGACTTGATCAAGTTCTTTTCTTGTCAGATATTCTTGATCAGGCCAATGACTTTCATCCCAGCCTGAGCCAATAATCCATGCATCATTTCCGCGCTCGCTAACAGCTTGAGCCAGTCTTTCTAGAGCACTCTTCCGATTCGGCATATCGGCAAGATCTATAAAAAAGTTTTGTTTGAGTCCAGTTTGAATAAAGTGGGTGTGCGCATCGATAAAACCGGGAAGGACTACCCTTCCAGCAAGATCAATCACTTTTGTTTGCGGGCCGATTAGACGCGATACATCTTTTGTTTCGCCTACAAGATTTATAGTTTCGCCACAAATCGCCACAGCTTCCATAAATCTTTTATCAGAAGACATGACTTTACCATCTTTTAGCACCAAGTCTGCAAAGTTCACCTTACTATCATCCCCCGATTAGAATTAAGTTTGTATTATGGTATTATAATCAGCGCGCGCGGCGCGGCAAAAGATTTAGGGCTATCTCATACGGCGGTATTAAAGAAAATTCACCGTCACGGTTTGAAAGATTACTTAAAAACAGGCCGCGCCGGTCTATGTTAGTATGGTTTTGTGCTTTCAGCCTTGTCTCTACAGGATAACAAATGTAATTCCTGGATTATTGCTATCAGCCCTTTCGCTGTTTCGAAGATAGGTATAACGGTTTAAGAGCTCTTTACCGGGTCTGCTGTGGCGGGAGTAATCTTCGCCTCTCAGCGCCAGCTTTATGAAGCCACTGGCTATTTTTCCGTTCAAATAAGCCCGGCAAGATTCACGCAGCTTTCCCTCACTGCCGCCGGACCCCCACCCATGAACGATGCGCAATACCGGAACCCCGTCCTGTTTAGCTTTAAACAGCTCCGCTTCCAACCGCATAAGCCCTTCCTCTACTGTAGGTAACCCGGCTTTCAGAATTACGGTGCGCAGCAGCCGCTCTCTTTCCTTGGATGAGGCTGTCTTTGATCGCTGCTGATGCGCGCCGCAAAAATAACAGTGGCCTTTGGATACGGGGATATCATTTCCGCACACCTGACAGGTTATCATGCTGAATTTCACCTTTCAACATGGCGTGAGCGCTCTGTACAGCCCGGGGTTTACGCACTTAACAGTATTACCATCGCCGGTTTCTTTATCGGTCAGGGATAAGCCCAAAGCATTTAAAGAGTATTCGGCGCAGATCCGGAAATCCCTCCCTGGTGACTGAAGAAAGCTTGAACAGCTTTCCGTTCGGGCAAAATATTTGTTTTTGCAAGCGTGAGCTGCCGGTTAACTGGTCCAGCTTAGTGCCGACCAGCAGATACGGTTTGTTATGGCGCAGACAGTAGCCGGACAAAGCAAGATTTACCTGCAGCGCAAAGTCGATCTTAACCGGATCGGTACAAGGCAG
>JAGXSR010000083.1 GCA_018333405.1 Dethiobacter sp.
GGAGATTTTGGGCCGCCAGGTGCTTCAGCTTTCGCGACTGGTTGACGATCTGCTGGATGTGACCAGGATTACCCGGAACAGGATCATACTGCAGAAAGAATTGGTGGAGCTCAATGAGCTGGTGCGACGCATCGCAGAAGACTACCAGGCGTTGTTCCTGGAAAAAGGGGTTGCCCTGGAAGAAATCCCGGCGCCGCTTAAGCTGTACGTTCTGGCGGATCCGGCCCGGCTCTCCCAAATTATCGGCAACCTGTTGCATAACGCGGTCAAGTTTACCGAAAAAGGAGGCTATACCCGGGTGTCGCTATTTGTCGATGAGCTGCAGCAGCATGCGGTGATCCGGGTCGAAGACAGCGGTATCGGAATGGAACCGGCCCTGCTACAGAATCTGTTTGTGCCTTTTATGCAGGCGGATACCACGCTGGATCACAGCAAAGGAGGCCTTGGACTCGGACTGGCTTTGGTCAGAGGGCTGACCCAGCTGCACGGCGGCACGGTCAGCGCACACAGCGACGGCGATGGGAAGGGGTCTGTGTTTACGATCGGTCTGCCTATTGCCGCAGAAATTATTCCGGTTGATGATCGAGGCGAACCGGGTTCTTCAGCGCCCACCCGCACCCGCCGCGTGCTGATCATCGAAGATCTCAGGGATGTGGCTGAAACGCTCAGATCGTTGCTGGAAGAAGAAGGCCACACCGTAGCGGTGGCCCACGACGGGGTTGAGGGGTTGATCAGAGCCAGAGAATTTCACCCTGAAATATTACTGTGCGACATAGGATTACCCGGTATGAACGGCTACGAGGTAGCCCGCGCTTTTTGCTCAGACGAAAATTTACAGCAGGTCTACATGATCGCCCTGACCGGATATGCCCGGCCGGAAGATCAGCAAAAAGCAAAGGAAGCAGGCTTTCACCGGCACTTGTCCAAACCGGTTAATCCGGTAAAATTAAAGGATGTTTTGGCTCAGATCGAGTGATAGCTTTAAGTAACGGCGCAAGTACAGTCAACTTTAGTTTTTCCGCGATTAATCTGCCCGTTTCGACAGCGCCCTCCAACCCAACGGAAGAAGGAATTGCCAGAAGAGCGAAGAATATAACAATAGATAGGATGAATATGTGCCCTCACCCTAGCCCTCTCCCGGAGGGAGAGGGGATTTACAGGGTAGATCTGTTTTGTTGTTATATAATAAAACCCCGGGGCAAAATAGAAATTAGAATCGGGCAATGGGAGGCGTATATAATTGGCGGTAAATATGAAAGGCAAGGATATAATCTCCATTCATGATTTGAGCAGGGAAGAAGTAATCCAGATTCTGGATACAGCTCACCTCTTAAAAATGAAAAATAAGATCGGGGAGATCTACCATCCCCTGCGGGGGAAGACTTTGGGGATGATCTTTCAAAAAGCATCCACCCGTACCCGTATTTCGTTTGAAGTAGCCATGTGGCAGCTTGGTGGTTATGCCCTTTTTATGAGCGCAGCGGATTTGCAGCTTAAGCGGGGTGAGACTATTGCCGACACAGCAAGGGTTTTATGCCGCTACCTGGATGGGATTATGATCCGCACCTATGCGCACCGGGATGTGCTGGAACTGGCGGAGCACAGCACAGTGCCGGTAATTAACGGTTTGACCGACCTGCTGCACCCCTGCCAGGTTTTATCCGATCTGTTTACGATCAAAGAAAAGCTGGGTAATCTGCAGGGAGTCAACCTGGTTTATATCGGAGACGGCAACAACATGGCCCATTCCCTGATGTTTGGAGCGGCCAAGACCGGGATTCGTCTGACCATCTGTTCGCCTTCCGGTTATGAGCCGGATAAGGAAATCACTGCCTTAGCCCGGGAAGATGCCCTGAAGACCGGAGCGACAATCAATCTGAGCAGCGATCCCGGTGAGGCAGTCAAAAGCGCCGATATTATTTATACCGATGTCTGGGCCAGTATGGGTCAGGAAGAAGAGCACCGGAAACGAGTGGAAGCTTTCGCTCAGTTTCAGGTCAACAGTAAGCTATTGGAGCAAGCCGGAGATGACGCCTTGGTAATGCACTGTCTGCCCGCTCACCGCGGGGAGGAGATTACCGACGATGTGGTGGACGGGGAAAAGTCGATCGTTTTTGACCAGGCTGAAAACCGGTTGCATGTGCAGAAAGCCATCCTGGCCTTAGTAATGTAATCTGAAGGAGGATAAAAACAATGACGCCGAAAAAAGTAATGATCATGGGTGCGGCCGGCAGAGACTTTCATAACTTTAACGTATATTTTCGGAACAACCCCGAGTATCGGGTAGTGGCTTTTACCGCTGCGCAGATCCCGGACATAGAAGGCAGGGTTTATCCTGCCGAGCTGGCCGGGGATCTTTACCCGCACGGGGTGCCGATCCGATCTGAAGATGATCTGGTTGAACTGATCAAAAAAAATAACGTGGACCAAGTGGTCTTTGCCTACAGCGATCTTTCCCATGCCTCGGTGATGTCCAAGGCCTCCACGGTTATGGCCGCCGGGGCGGATTTTTGGTTGATGGGCCCGGCGACCACGATGCTTCAATCAAAAAAACCGGTCGTGGCGGTGACCGCGGTGCGCACCGGCGTAGGCAAAAGCCAGACTACGCGCCGCGTATGCGACATTCTAAAAGACAGAGGAAAAAAAGTAGTGGCTATCCGCCATCCGATGCCGTACGGAGATCTGGTCCGGCAAACCTGCCAGCGCTTTGCCGACTATAAGGACTTGGATCTGCACCGCTGCACCATCGAAGAGCGGGAGGAATACGAGCCGCATATCGACCGGGGAATTATCGTTTACGCGGGAGTTGATTACGGAAAGATCCTGATTGAGGCGGAAAAAGAGGCTGACGTTATCGTCTGGGACGGCGGGAATAACGACTTCTCCTTCTACCGGGCCGATCTCTACCTGACTCTGGTTGACCCTCACCGGCCCGGGCACGAGTTAAATTACCATCCCGGAGAAACCAACCTGCGCTTGGCTGACGTCGTGGTGATCAATAAGGTGGACACCGCTGACCTGAAGGGGATCACCACTGTACGCGAGAATATCCGGGCGGTTAACCCGAAGGCGGTGATCATCGAAGCGGCTTCACCGATCTTCGTAGAAGACGGTATGCGGATAAAAGGAAAGCGGGTGCTGGTAATTGAGGACGGTCCCACGCTGACCCACGGGGAGATGATCTACGGCGCCGGAGTAATTGCCGCCAAAAAGTACGGCGCCTCTGAGTTAATCGATGCCCGCCGCTTTGCCGTAGGGACGATTAAAGCAACCTACGATAAATATCCCCATATCGGAACACTTTTGCCGGCCATGGGTTACGGGGACAAACAGGTGAAAGATCTGGAGATTACCATTAACAGCTCCGACGCCGAGCTGGTGGTTATCGCTACCCCCATTGATTTGCGCCGGGTGGCCAACATAACCAAGCCCGCGCTGCGTGTGCGCTACGAACTGCAGGAAATAGGCGAGCCGACTTTAGAACAGCTGCTGCAGAATATAGTTTAAACCATGGTTTTCCAGGCTTACGGCTGTCTGCCTGTTCATTTCCCGGGCAAGCGCATAAACAGGCAGGTATCACTTAATTACGCTTACTTGCGGCGAAAAACGACATCACGCCGCTGGTCAGGTTAATCCTACTATAACCGGAGGGAGTGAGGAAAATGTTTAAAATGACTGAGAAAACTTTACTGGAAGCTTTTGCCGGTGAAAGCCAGGCCAACACTAAGTATCAAATCTATTCAGAGATGGCCCGCGATGACGGCCGGCACAACATTGCCCGCCTTTTTGAAGCGATCGCCTACGCCGAACGGGTGCACGCCCGTAACCACCTGCGGGCATTGGGAAAGAAGCTGGG
>JAGXSR010000084.1 GCA_018333405.1 Dethiobacter sp.
TATTATTCTAAAATATACGATTACGTTTTCCTGAATTTCAGATTGAAGCCCTGGATGTACTATACAATTTGGGCAGGAGGTAAATGTGGAAAAATTGTCATCGAGTGAAATCATCTGGGCAAAGCTCAGCAAGTTGGGAATATCACACGGAACGTGTACTGCATCGTGGATTATAACGTCAATGCTCTGTGATAACCAAAATGTATTATGAACAGGACAGCTAAACTCGAAATAGATTGTTTCTGCTGATCAGCCATATGCCCAACGGCTTGCACGGCGCAAGAGAGAGACGGCGGTTTAAAGCCGCCTCCCTCTTGCCCGGTTTATTAGAGGCTATCGTCAAAATCTTTCCTGAACTTGGCCGTCAGCTTATTTTTCCAGTCTGATACAGGTTTTAATCTGCCGAAGAAAAATCTGAGAATTTCCGGTTCTTCCTCAAATTCTAAACCTTCGATCAACCGGCGGTTTTGATGTAACCATGATATCCGGTCAACGGCATATTTTACCTGCGACAGTGTAAACACTCTGCGTGGAAGTGCCAGACGAACCAGCTCCATGTTCGACAACTGCTCTGATCCATCCGGATTTCTTTGCTCGGATAAAGTCCCCCGCTCCATGCCGCGAATACTTCCTGCCAGATATATCGCAACTGCCAAAGCCCCTGCAGGATACTGCTCCTGGGGAACATGATCAAGAAATTGTTTGGCATCGATGTGGCAGCCAAGGCCTCCGGGAGGAGTAATTACAGGAACACCCGCTTTCTGCAGCTCTTCAGTCATGTATGCGATGAACAGGGGTCCTTGGCTAATCATATCTTCATCCATAGTTTCTTCCAACCCGATTGTCATAGCTTCCATCTCTCTGACCGACATGCCGCCATATGTCAGAAAGCCTTCAAAAAGTGGAATTAAGCCTCTCATTTTTAAGAACAATGCTTTATCTCTGATTAACATTCCACCGCCTCTGACACAACCCAGTTTTCTGGCTGAAAAGTAGATAATATCGCTGCAGGCAGCTATTCTCCTGGTAATTTCCTCAATGGTCAGGTTTTTGTATTTTTCTTCTCTGGTTTTTATAAAATACAAATTATCGGCGAGTAAGCTGGCATCCAAAACCAAGGGGATGCTGTGTTCTCTGCACAACATCTGCACTTTTTCCAGATTATCAAGCGCAAACGGTTGACCGCCGATTAAGTTGGTGCCAGCTTCCATACGCACAAAGGATATTTTGGCTGGTCCGTGCTGTTTAATTAAGGCATCCAACTTCCCGATATCCATATTGCCTTTAAATGGATTTGAGCTGGTTACCTTAAGCCCCTCGTCGATTATTATTTCCTCCACTGTGCCGCCATTTAGCGTGATATGTGATTTAGTAGTGGTAAAATGATAATTCATGGGCACTATAGATTCCGGTTTCACTAGTACTTTGGATAGAATATGTTCACAGGCTCTGCCTTGGTGGGTGGGTAAAAAATACTGCATATCAAATAGCTCCCGCAACTTTTGTTCTAAGCGGTAGTGAGTTTCGCTGCCGGCATAGCTGTCATCAGCGATCATCATGGCAGCCAGCTGCCGGTCACTCATCGCATTCACACCGCTATCTGTCAGCATGTCCAAAAACACATCTCTGTTTTTTAGCAGAAAAGTATTGTTGCCTGCTTCAGAAATGGCCTCCGCTCTCTTTTCAATGGGCTGCAGGGTTAACTTTTGCACTATCCGCACTTTATGCATTTCCAAGGGGACCGGATCACCAAAAAATTTAATGTTTGTCATTATTTGCCTCCATTCATTTTTTTTAAGATTTATTGCGCTTGCTTTACGCAACAGGGTTATTGACCGATGTTGGCGTAAAAAAACGACAAGCCCGTCCTTTAACTCTAAAGGACGGGCATTATCCCGTGTTACCACCTTTATTTATCGATAACTCACGTTATCGACCTCGATAAGTAAATCGGCTACTTTGCATGTTAACGGATGCTTAACCCGATCTCCTCCTAATGAGAATATATCTGTTCAGAGGGCAACTCCTGAGATGTATTTCAAAAAAACTTTCCTGATACCTCGCATCATCCGGCATCTTTCTGGAAGGAAGGCGCTTTTCCTACTATTCTCTGTCATAGCATTTTAAATATTCGGTTTGGTTTTTTGATCATAGATTAAAGGCGCCGCAATTGTCAATATAAATATTTAGCGCTCCATTTGCGCTACGCTATTTACACCTGTTTTCATCATGTTGCGCACCTATTCTATCGGTTTTTCATGTATTTTTTATAAATAACCTGTTTTTAAAAAATCATCTTTAATTTTTTCAGCTACCCCAGGTTCATGGAAAACCCTAAGACAGACCCGGTTTAGAATTTTGGCGCCGGTCAGGATTGCTTTATAGGCTGACTCCCCTTTTACTAGCCTGGCAAACTCCCTAGTATGGAGTTGCACGTCGGTTTCTGCCAGGGCTAGGGTTGGATGTAGTGTCGGGCAGAGATAGCTTACATTTCCGACATCCGAGGATCCAAATGCAAGCCCCTCGCTCTCATCCTCCAAACCC
Organism: Dethiobacter sp.; assembly: GCA_018333405.1. GTDB lineage: Bacteria > Bacillota > Dethiobacteria > DTU022 > DTU022 > JAGXSR01. Next base: position 2,545 of record JAGXSR010000084.1, read on the forward strand.
AATTCCTGAAAACATTCGCCTATCAGCATCTCACCGGCTTTATTGGGTTTCAGATCGGATAGAGACGGGGAGAAGTTGCTTACCATTACATTCGTTTGAGTTGCTATCGCACTCCCTTGGGCACAATCAGTAACCATATTTTTTACCCGATCCAGATAGTCCCTCTCACATGCTCTGATGTACAGTTGGGCCGCAGCTTCTTCCGGGACTATGTTACATGCTTCCCCGCCTCTGATTATGATGCCATGCATCCTTGTATCAGGTTGAACATGTTGCCGGAGCATATCAATAGCATGAAACATTAACTGTACCCCATTAAGAGCATTTCTGCCTTCCCAAGGAGCAGCCGCTGCATGGGAAGCCCGTCCCTTAAAGGCAAACTCCAAGCTGTCCAGCGCCAGGAATCTTGCGTTTACTCTGTTCTTGTTGTCCATGTGAATCATGATAACCAGGTCATAACCGGTAAAGATGCCCTGATCAGCCATGATAATCTTGCCGCCGTCTTTTTCTTCGTTTGGGGTTCCGATTATATCAAGTTCCCCTCCTACTGCTTGCAGAACTTTGGAAAAGGCCAGGCCAGCCAAAATACTGATGCTGCCACTGACATTATGCCCACAGGCATGACCTATGCCGGGAAGAGCATCGTATTCCACCAACAGAGCTATCTTTTTGCCCCCGATTCCTGCCAGGCTAGTTTTAAAAGCAGTAGTCAACCCTGCAAAAGGCATTATCACCTGCAACCCATGCTTTTCAAGCACTTTCGCTATAGCTTTGGAGGAGTTGTACTCCTCGCCGCCCAGCTCAGGATTATCAGCCAGATTATCATTCAGTGCATTTATCTCCGGGGCCAGTTTTTCAACTTCTACATCCAGGCGTCTCTTCCATGTATCATAGTGTAAATGCATAATTCACCCGCATTAAATAAATTATTTGGTTTTTGACTGCCATTCTGCAAGGTTGTTTTAAAAAGGACCGTACCCTATTGCCACCGCTATTGCCAGCATAATAGCCTGCGCAATGAACATTATGCCGAACAAAGGCAAGAAAAACTTAATCCAACGAACATAGGGAACTTTGCTGACAGCACACATTACAATGATACCGGTTGTCGGCCAGAGCAAATTCGAGAAACCGTCGCCAAATTGTGCGGCCAACACGGCTACTTGCCTTGTGATTCCCACGAGGTCAGCTAATGGTGTCATGATGGGCATGATGGCCATCATCTGTCCACTCCCAGAAGGGATAAATAAGTTTATGATAGTCTGGGAAACCAACATGCCGATGGCGCTTCCCCACGCGGGCAGCGCTCCCAAGGGTACGGATAAGCTCTGCACCACAGTATCGATGATTTGTCCTTCAGTCATGACTTTTAATACAGACCGAGCAAGGCCAACTATCAAAGCACCCAAAACTATTGCTGAGCAACCTTCAATAAATGTTTCGGCAAGTTTATTGGCTCCAAAACCGCCCATGATTCCGGAAAAGACCATCCCTATAATAAAAACTGCGGACATTTCATTGAACCACCAACCAAGGTTGAGGGATCCGTATACGATCGATGCAATCGCAAACACCAAGCCTAGCATGATTATCTTATGCCTGACAGTAAACTCAGCATCCTTTAGATCATCTTTTCTTAGGGTCAGTTCACCAAAATTGATGTCTTTGACCAGACTTTTTTCCGGGTCATTTTTGACCATCTTGGCATAACGAAGTGTCCACAGGATAACAATTGCCATGAACACAAAAAACACCACCCACCGGTAGAAAAGCCCTGAAAAAAGCGGCAGTTCCGCGATACCCTGGGCAATACCGATGGTAAAGGGGTTAGTTGTTCCGGCAGCAAAACCTACGGCAACAGCCATCCCAGACATACTTAAACCGACAATGGCATCATATCCCAGGGCAATGGCCAGCCCGACAAATATAGGTATCAGGCCATATATTGTTTCAAACTCGCCGTATGTAGATCCGGCCAAACCAAAAAGAAGCATGAAGACAGGTATCATCAAGTACTCCCTGCCCGAGGTAAGTTGAAGCATGCGCTTAATAAGCCCGTGAAATGCTCCGGTTTTTAAGATCACGAAAATGTAGGCATAGGCAAAAAAGATCATGAAGATTATATCGGCAGCAGAAACAAAGCCGGCTTTGATATTAACAAACAAGCCAAACAAACCAACTGGTGACTGCTCTACCCTGTGATAAGTGTCCGGGTCTACTACCATTCTGCCGGTGGCGGCATGTTCGACCCTTTCAAATTGACCGGCGGGTATGACATAAGTAGCAAGGGTAGCCAAAACAACAACGAAAAAAATAACTACAAAACCATGGGGCATCTGAAACTTTTTCGTGTTCATCTTTATTCCTCCTAATTCTTTAATGGTTTCCTCAGCTTAACTAATCTAAACGAGATCCCTTCCGGGTTCCATTAATCGAAAGATCGCCTCACTGAACTTTTTCCCAATCAGCCATTCGCATAGTGGTAAGTGATAATATTGCTGCCGATACTGCTTGGGTAATCTAAATTCCACTCGGCTGCCTCTTCTCTCTCTTACCGGGCAAATACAGCCTCCCCTGGAGTTGATCCGGCAAGTTCTCCTTCGCTTAAAACGATTTCCCCACCGACAATAAGACTGCTAATTCCTTCCGGAGAAGAGATGCAGTTTTGATAGCTGCTAGTATCCCTGATTTTTTCATAATCAAAAATGACTATGTCGGCATAAGTCCCGGCCTCAAGATTACCCCTTTCAGATAGATTTAGTCTTGCAGCCGGATACGAAGTCATTTTTCTCAGGGCTTCCATCAAAGATATGCTGCACTCTTCCCGTACATACTTACTTATAAACCTGGGAAATGTCCCCGATGACCTGGGATGACCCATGCCATTGCTCAGTATAGCATCGCTTGCTGGTAACACATCCGGATGAACCATTGCCTGCCGCACTTCTACTTCATTCATAATATAAGCGATCACAAGGGTGCCAGGAGCTTCGCTTCTTTGCTGTAGAAATAGTTCTTCAGTACACGTCTTGCCGGCATAAGGCCCTGAGGCGAACTCCAGATCTGTATAGGCTAAATTCATTTTCCCCATTACTGCGGGAGTAAAAGTTTCG
>JAGXSR010000085.1 GCA_018333405.1 Dethiobacter sp.
CACATGACTCAGGCGGGAGAAGAGGCGCCCTGACTGTTCGAAGGAGATACAGACCCGGCTGACCAGCGGGGCCAATATGCGGTTAGCCAGGCCCGGTATGGCATTTTGTTCGTGAATCACAGCCGGCCGGCGATCAAAAACTGCCGCCATAACCACCGGCGCAGAGACATAGCCGCCCATGCCCAGCACCAGATCCGGGTTAAAATCACGAAGAATTTCCCTGGCTTGCGCAAATCCAGCAAAGAGCGCTTTGGCTACCGGGCCGGCCTGCCTTAGGCCGCGCTGATAACCGCGGGCGGTTATGGTGGACAGCCTAAACCCGGCAGCGGGCACAATGCGGCTCTCCAAGCCTCGCTCGGTCCCCACAAACAAGATCTGCGCCTCTTTGTCTTGCTGTAAAGCAAAGCGGGCCAAGGCCAGGGCCGGGTAAACATGACCGCCTGTACCACCCCCGCAGATCGTTAAGCGCATTTTTATTTCCTTTCCGCACATCCGGCATATACTCGTTGCCGCTATGCAGGGGCGAGGCGCTGCCCCGCCCGGATTTTTCAGATTTTCATTTCACAGCGTGGCGGGATATATTTAAGACTATGCCCACGCCGATCAGAGTGAAAAAAACAGAGCTGCCCCCGGCGCTGATCAAGGGCAAGTTGATCCCGGTGACCGGAATTGAGCCGGTTACCACCGCTATGTTGATCACGGTCTGCAGAGCGATGCCGGCGATAATACCTGCCGCCAGCAAGCTGCCGAACGTATCCGGGGCGGTCAGGGCAATTTTCAGGCCGCGCCAGATAAAGATTAAAAAGAGCAGCAGCACCGCCGTCGCACCCACAAAACCTAGCTCCTCGCCGATTACGGCAAAAATAAAGTCGTTATGCGGCTCAGGCAGATAAAAAAGTTTTTGTACGCTCCGCCCCAGCCCCACTCCAAAGATATGCCCCGGGCCCAGAGCATACAGAGATTGAATAATCTGATACCCTGTATCGCTAGGATCGGCCCATGGATCAAGAAATGAAAGCAGCCGCTCCACCCGATACTCCTCCTTAATGGTGACCAATATTAAAGGAGGAAGCGAAACCAGAGAAAGCAGCGCTGCCTGCTTCATCGGCATCCCCGCCAGGAGAATAACGATGCCCACTCCCGCCAGCACGACCAGCGCCGTTCCTAAATCGGGTTGCAGCACAATAAAGATAAAAGCGATACCGCCAAAAAACAGAGGAATAAAGCTGCTGGACCAGAAATTTTGGATCCGCACACTGCGGCTGCTCATAAAGGCTGCAGTGAATATAATAAAGACCAGTTTGCTGAATTCCGCCGGCTGCAGGGTATAACCGCCGATGTCGATCCACCGCCTGGATTCCGTTCCCATATCGGTTCCCAAACCGGTATAAACTAGGGTAAGTAAAACAAAATTGAGCAATAGCAGAAACAATGAGAGTCGGCGCAGCTTCCAGTATGGCACCCGGGACGCAAAATACATGCCGATCAGCCCCAACACCACCCAGATAGTCTGGCGGCGAAGAAAGAAATACCCATCGCCCCAGGTTTCCTCAGCGGCAACAAAGCTGGCGCTGAAGACCATGACCAAGCCTATCCCCAGCAATAAAAAGGTCACCAGGATCAGGGCAAAGTCCGGGTCCAAACGCTGAGTCTTGTTCACTTAAAGCCGCACCTTTCATTTATTATTTGTTTAGCATTTAAGGGCGTGTACCAGCTCTTTAAACCGGTTGCCTCTGACCTCAAAGTTTTTAAACATATCCCAGCTGGCGCAAGCCGGGGATAGCAGAACCAGGTCTCCGGCAGAGGCGGCGCGTTGAGCTCTATCCACCGCTTCTTCCAAGTCGGCCACCAGTATGTAATCCCGAAAACCGGTTTGCTCCATGGCAGCGGCTATCTTACCTTTTGTCTCTCCCAGCAAGACCAAAAAGCTGACTTCTTCGGCTATAACCCGGGCCAATTGCGTAAAATCGGCGCCTTTATCCATCCCCCCGGCAATCAGAATTTTTCTTTTCCCGGGAAATGAAGCTAAAGCCCGGAGGGTTGCTCCAGGGTTAGTTCCTTTCGAATCATTAACATACTCGACCTCATTGATCCGATCTACAAATTCCAGGCGATGTTCTATGCCACGGAAAGCGCGCAGTGCCCGGCCAATCGCCGCTGGATCAGCTCCCGCCGCCCAGGCGGCGGCCGCGGCAGCCATCGCGTTTTCCAGGTTGTGTTCGCCGGGAATGGCCACCTCGCTTACCCGGCAGATCGGCTCTGGTTTCCGGCCAGGGTTAAACAGCACTAGATGTTCATTGTCCAGGCCCACTCCTTTCTGTTGTGGTGCTTTACCGAACCAGAGCACGGTCCCCGGCATCTTTGCCGCCAGAGCAGCCGCCGCTTTATCCCCGGCATTCAGGACTGCAAAATCCGCAGCGGACTGGTTTTCGAATATCCTGGCCTTAGCCTGAAAATAACGCCCGATTGTTCCGTGGTAGTCCAGATGGTCTTCTTCAAAGTTCAAGAAGACCGCTACCGCCGGTCGGAAGCGGCGGATATCCTCCAGTTGAAAACTGCTTAATTCGGCGACAATAATCCCGGAGGAGCCGATTTTGCCTACCGCTTCACATAAGGGCACGCCGATATTACCGGCAGTCATCACCTGGCTGAACCGGGATTCCTTCAATATTTCCGCCGTTAAAGCGGTGGTAGTGGTCTTTCCGTTGGTTCCGGTAATTCCCACCAGCGGCGCTTTAATAAAAGCATATGCCAACTCAATTTCTGATATCAGCGGAATTTTCATCTGAACAGCACGGCTAAAAATTTCCAGGTCAGGCGTTACGCCCGGGCTTTTAATTACCAGAGAGAGCCCGGGGTGGACCAAATCCGGCGGGTTTCCGCCGGTTACCACGACGGCAGCCTTGATTGCAGCCAAAGCGGCTAGCTCATTGCCCAGATCATCTGCTGGTTTACAATCGGTAACCGTGATCTTGCCGGCTCCCAGATCGGCCAGCAGGCGGGCGGCAGCGATACCGCTGCGCGCCATGCCCACCACCAGCAGCTCTTTTCCACGGATTATATCGATCAAAGTATCATTCTGCTCCCTTCGAAGCGGTCTACGTCTATCAGCTGCTGCGAAACCACATTTCCACGAGGCCCACCAGGGCGAAAATAAAAGCCAATCCCCAAAAGCCGGTAACTACTCGCCACTCGGACCATCCTTTTAGCTCAAAGTGATGGTGCAAAGGGGCCATGAGCAGCACCCTGCGGCCGGTCAACTTGAAGCTGATCACCTGCAGCGATACAGAAAGGGCCTCCAGGACAAAAACTCCGCCGATGATCACCAATAACAACTCTTCCTTAACCAAAACAGCGGCAGCGGCCAGAGCGCCGCCTAAGGCCAAAGAGCCCACATCGCCCATAAAAATACGGGCCGGGTTCAGGTTATACACCAGGAAGCCAAAACAACCGCCAATCAGCGCGCCACAAAAAAGGGCCACTCCGTAAAGATCTTTGGTCACCGCAATATAGAGAAAAGCGAGCAGGGCAATCACGGCG
>JAGXSR010000086.1 GCA_018333405.1 Dethiobacter sp.
CCAAAGAGAGCGGCGAGCCGAACCACGGCGGCAATATCGGCGGCAGCTCGGTCTGGTTTGAGTGGACGGCGCCGGTATCCGGCACCGTTGAGGTCAACACTTCCGGCAGCGAATTTGACACCCTTTTGGCCGTCTATACCGGCGCCAGGGTGGGCAGGCTCAGGCGGGTAGTCCAGAACAATGACTTTAGTGATCAAGATAAGACCAGCCTGCTGATCTTTACCGCCAGAGCGGGTGTGCGCTATCAGATCGCCGTAGATGGATTCAACGCTACGGCTGACCCGGCAAACGCCGGATCCGGTTACTTTGACTTAACCTGGGAATACACCGCCATACCGGTTACCGGAGTAACCCTGGATCAAGCCAGGCTCACCTTGGGTCAGGGTGATGAGGAAAAGCTTACCGCTACCGTTTTGCCGGCAAAGGCTTTCAATCAGCAAGTCACCTGGACTTCAAACAGGCCGTCGGTAGCTTCGGTAGACCCGTCGACCGGCCTCGTCACCGCTAATTCGCCGGGAACTGCGGTGATCACCGTGACTACCGCCGACGGCAACCGGAGGGCCACCTGCCGGGTGACCGTGCTAAAACCGATCGAAAAACTGACCATTGATCTTGAGTCTCTTTTTGTCGAGACAGGCAGAACAGCGCAGCTTAATGCCTGGGTGCACTTTACCGACGGAACCAGGAGCCGCGTCACCGCCACTGCCGCATGGTCGAGTAGCGATCACGCATTGGCTACCGTCACCCAAGGTCGAGTACGCGGGGTAGCTGTAACGGAAGCGGATACTTTCGTCACGATTACCGCCGAATTTGCCGGCCGCGAGGCTGAAGCTCTTATTTCCGTCATTCCGCGTTTAAGGCGCCTTACAGCGGTGACTACGGTGATGACTTTAGAGAAAGGCCAGACCCTTGGTCCGATTGCCGTTACCGCGGTTTATATAGACGGAAACGTTGCCGATGTCACCGATAAAGTCACCTGGAGCAGCAGAAACAATAATATCGCTTCGATAGAAAACGGAGATATTACCGCTGAAGCCCGGGGCCGGACTACAATCACCGCTGCTTTTGCTTCGCAGCGGGTCAATATCGCTGTTCATGTGATCGAAGAAGAAGTAACAGCTCTGGATATTTTCCCTTTATCATTGACCCTGGAAGCCGGGCTTACCGCCAACATCAGGGTGAGAGCAAAATATGGAACGGAAGCCGGATACCGCAGTGCCAATGTCGCACCGCAGGCTATGTGGTCAAGTGCTGAACCTTCAATCGTTACCGTCGATCGCGGCCAAATAAGGGCTATCAGCTCGGATAGTGATAACCTCGCCGAAACGACCATTACCGTTACCTTCGGCCGCCAAAAGGTGACGATCCCGGTTGCCGTAATCCCCAGACTGAGAAGGATTACGGCTGATGATACGACACTTGAACTTATGGTCGGAGATACTTACCAGGCAGTGATAACGGCGGACTATCGTGCGGCTGGACTGGCAAATGAAGAGGTAACCGGTCGGGTCACTTGGAGCAGCAGGAACGATAACGTAGCCACGGTAAATGAAAACGGGGTAATCACTGCTAAAACCAGAGGCCGGGCCACGATCAGCGCCGTCTTCGGATCTCAGCGAGTTAATATTGCCGTGAACGTGCGCACTGATTTGCCGAAAGCTTCTTCCGTAACGCACGGCGAGATATCCGCGCTGTTCGGCGTCTACCGGGTTTATGCCAACCAGGTTACCGGTTTGCTGCCCGGCGAAGATGTTTATTTTTACATCTGGAGCGCGCATGGCGGCCAGGATGACCTGCGAAGCGTGGAGGGACACTTTAACAGCTCGGAAGACCGCTGGGAAGCTACGGCTGATATTTTCTATCATGGCTACCATCTCGGAGAATATATTGTTGAGGCCTGGGCTTACGATCTGCTTGACCAGCCGCTTAACGCTTTGGGCAGCGTCAACGCCAATGTCACCAAATATACCGGACTAACAATCGTCAAACCTGACATTACCTGGAACGGGGAGCTCCAACCTCTATCAGGGCCGGTGGAGAAGCTGATCCAGCACCATATGGCTCACCGCACATGGAACTTCTTTCAAGTCCATAATTACCATAAAAGCTTGGAGCATAACGGCAGAAGATGGTTCGGCATCGGCTATAATTACTGGATCGGCGATGACGGCACTATTTTCGAGGGGCGGGGGATGATGCGCGGCGCCCAGGCCGGAGCGTTCTGGAACGGCAGAAGTATCGGCATCGGTTTCCAGGGCCACTTTGATCATGAAGATATGACCGATGCCCAGGTGGAAAGCGGCGCCTGGCTCAACGCTAAACTTGTCTATACCGAAAATTTGAGCCTTAATGATATCGTCGGCCACGGGGACGTTCAACCGACGCAATGCCCGGGCAGAAATTTCAGAATGTCTGAACTAAGGCGACGGGCCGCGGAGCTGCTGGGGATAAAAACCGAAGGGACCGCGATCGTAGGGCCGGCAGAAGTAACCGTGGAACAAGCCCAAGCCTGGGCCGGAAGCAGAGGCGCCCACCAGCGCTTCATTGATATCGCTCCCGCCTACTGGCACTTCGGCGCGCTTACCGGCATCCGGCCGGAGGTTTTATACGCCCAGAGCGCCAAGGAGACCGCATTCGGCCGATACGGCGGTGTAGTCATCCCGGAGATGAACAACTGGGCGGGGATTAAAACGCGGCAGGGCGGACCATGCCACGTGCGCGATTCCCATCAAAGCTTCCCCACACCGGATGAAGGGGTCAGAGCGCATTTTAACCATATGAGTGCCTACGTTGGCCTGTCACCTGTCGGCGAGCCTCATCCCCGCTATTTTGTTGTAGCCGGTTTAAGCTGGGCCGGCACAATACGTTTTGTGGAAGAGTTGGGCGGCAGGTGGGCGCCGGCAGCGGGCTATGGAAAAAGTATCATCGATAACTTTCTTTGGGATTTGCTGCATTAGTTTTTGCTTTGCGCGTATCTTTGCGCACCGGGGAGCGACATTAAGAGCAACTTTTGGATGCAAACGCAGGTAAAACGCTGCCCTTACCCGCACTCTGTCGTCAGTTACCGCAAGAATGCCTTTTCATCATTTAGGCCCAGGGCGGTGAATATATTTTTGTTGCGACGGAAGGAATTGCTTTTTATTTGTAGAACTTGGTAAATGTTAAGCAGGGCGGCGTATTTTAACATAAGCGAACTGTAGTGTTAGTCCTTAATCGCTCTGGAAAACCAAAACTATCATTTGCTGAACAGACCGGTCGCTACTGATTATACAGTTCTCGCAACAAGAGCTCGTAAGCCCTTCTCTGCTTTGCCTGTTTTCCGCATATACAGCCCTTTCGAAGCAGCGGTAAATTGCTTAAATGATTAGGACACTGACCTTTCCGGCGTAGACATGGCCAAGTCAAATCGCGGGAACGGGCCGTGTCTAC
>JAGXSR010000087.1 GCA_018333405.1 Dethiobacter sp.
GGTCAGCAAAATAGTGATCGGATGCAAATTAAAGATCAACGCGGCGGCCAGTAAAGCCGCGGTTAAAAACACGCCGGTCCAGTCCCGGAGGACATCCCGGGCCAGGCTAAAAGCGGCGGCGGCGATCATTGCTACCACTGCCGGGCGCAATCCGAAAAAAACGGCCCGCACATAAATGTTTTCCTGGAAATAAGGCAGAATAAATGCGGTGAGGGCCAGGATAATGACCACAGAGGGCGTGATTACACCCAGGGCCGCCATAAGCCCACCGCTAAGGCCCCGCAACTGTTGCCCGATGATTATGGAGCTGTTTAAGGCCAGCGGCCCAGGCACACTCTGGGTAATGATCAACGAGTCAAAAAAGAGATCACGCTCTACCCATTTTTGCCTCTCCACCACTTCACGCTGAATTGCCGGCAACATGGCGTAGCCGCCTCCGAAAGTGAAGGCGCCTACTTTTAAAAAAACCAAAAAGATAGTCGACAGAGAAACCTGTCGTGTTTGCCCGCTTTCTGCCTGTTGCAATTTTGTGCCTCGTTTCAAGGCTTATTCTGAAGGCGATTTTTCTTTTTTTGCCTCCGGATTCGTGCCGTAATTGTTTTTAACCTCATAAGGATAGAGCTTTTCCATCTTTATAAAGGTGCGCATCACCGCCTGTAAAGAGACGATCAGGCTCTCCCGCTCATGTTCATCCAAAGCATGGGCTAAGTTGCTAAAGCGAAAATGGCGCCGCTCAAATACCAACTGGGCCAACTGTCGTCCGTAAGAGGTTAAGCTGACCCGGACCACTCTGCGGTCTTTATCATCACCCCGCCGCCGGACCAGATTTAAATTGACCAGCCTGCTGACCAGGCGGGTGGCCGCGCTTTCCGCCAGATAGATCTCGGAGCTCAGCTCACCCATGGTCAGGTTTTCATTAAAATAAAGAACCAACAGGGCATTTATCTGGCCGGGTGTGATTCCTAAACCGGTCAGCTCCCGGTTTTCTTCTGCGCTTAAGTAGTGCATCAGTTTGGGGAAGATGGTTTGAATGGCAGCGGTAAATTTCACCATATCCCTGTATTCACTGCTCATAGTGTGTAATCTCCTTTACCGGGACGGATCATGTGTGCCTAATCCTTTATCTTTTCCACACAGAAAGAGGATCTCCTTTTCCGATGGGTGAGGGGACTGGACATTAGTTGACCGACTTTAGAGCACTCAGCCTTGGTATTTGACTGATAAAATGGTATCTTAATGTTAAGGAGGGAAAATAATGAACATCGGCATTATCGTTTATTCGCAAACAGGCAATACGGATGCTGTGGCCCAAAAACTGCAGGAGAAATTGACCGCAGCCGGACACACGACGACATTGGAACGTATAACCGTCACCGGCAATGTGTCCCCGGGTGCAAAAGACTTTCAGTTTACTTCTTCTCCCGCCGTCGATCAGTATGATGCTGTTATATTCGGCGCCCCGGTCCAGGCTTTTTCCCTGGCGGGAGTAATGACCTCTTATCTGAGCCGGCTTTCATCCCTTAGCAACAAAAAGGCGGCCTGTTTCGTCACCAAGCAGTTGCCTTTCAATTGGACAGGGGGAAACCGTGCTATTTCCGGAATGAAGAAAATTTGTGCATCCAAAGGAGCGACAGTATGCGAAACAGGAATCGTGATCTGGTCCAAATCAGGCCGTGAGCAAAACATCAGTGCATGCGTTGAAAAATTAAGCAGAGTGTTTTAGGGATTTGCTGATTAAACCGGCCGGAGAGGCGCACAGCGGTGTTTTTCCGTTCTCCGACCTTCTTTGAATGATGACTTGAGTTCTGGTGCTGTTGACACCCTCGACAGGTGATTGTTATAATTAGGCCAAGTAAAAAAGAGTCCACACTTGATTAACCATTTCGGCATACTGCTCCTATATCGGAGTACTCGGAACTAAATAAGCAGATAGATAAATTAAGAGGTGTATTTTTTTAAAGGCGTTATGCATACAACAGCATAACCATAGATTAGGCAAAAGTGAGGAACAGCCGCAGATGAAAGCCCGGTGCAAAATGTGTTTAGAAGAGGGCAGGGGTGAAAATGGCGGCGGAGCGTCTATTACACCGGAAAGCCGGGCCTTGCACAGAATGTATTTCAATTTCATAAGGGAGGTGGATCTGGCTATCAACCACGCCTTTTCAAGGCATTTTAGCCCATAATTTTTGTCGTCGTTATGCATATGTGGACATAAAGCCGTTTATGCCACCCGAAGTAATTGCCAGCAAAATAAATCTGTAGGAGGAACACCAGGATGTGGAAAAAAATGCTTTTGCCAGCCATAGTATTGTTGCTGGCTGTGACCATGATCGCAACAGGCTGTGCCGCACCTCAGGAAGCTGTGCCGGAGCCAACCCCAACAGTCCCTACAGCCGCAAAAGAAATAATTCTGGCTACAACCACCAGCACCCAGGACAGCGGTCTGTTAGACAGATTGATCCCTATGTTTGAAGAAGAAACAGGCCATATCGTGAAAACGATTGCCGTTGGATCAGGCGCAGCCCTTGCTTTAGGGGAAAGGGGAGAGGCCGATCTGCTTCTGGTTCACGCACCCGAGAGAGAAAAGCGTTTACTGGAATCAGGCAATGCCTCCACTCGCGAGCTGGTCATGTTTAACGATTTTGTCATCGTCGGTCCTGCCGATGATCCCGCGGGCATTAAAGGTATGGCTACAGCAGCGGAAGCCTTGGCCGCCATTGCGGCAAAAGAAAGCCTGTTTGTTTCCCGGGGTGATAATTCCGGCACCCATATTAAGGAAATGTCGATTTGGAGTAAGGCCGAAATTGAGCCGGCAGGCAACTGGTACATGGAAACCGGGTCCGGCATGGGCGATACTCTGAATATTACTTCTGAAAAGCAAGGCTATACCCTTACCGACCGTGGCACTTACCTGGCGCGGAAAGAGCAGCTGGCTTTGGAGATACTTGTTGAAGGAGAAGCAGCTCTTTTAAACATCTACCATGTGATGCAGGTCAACCCGGATAAATTCCCCAAAGTCAATGGTCCGGGAGCAAGAGCTTTTGCCGATTTTATTCTTTCGCCGACGGTCCAAGAGGAAATTACCAAGTTTGGTGTGGACAGATTTGGCCAGCCTCTCTTTTTCCCTGCCGCCGGCAAAAATGTAGAGGATTTGGGTAACTAATGCTTGACAAGTGTGCTACATTAAAAGGGAGGTAGATTTTGCTTGTACAGTAAAAAATATTTAATAGTGATTACCTTGACTATGATATTTCTCTTGCTGATCCTGTCTGGGTGCGCCGGCCGGCAGGCCGCCCCTGAAGAAATTGCCGAAACAGACCCGGTGCAAATAATCATAGCCTGCACCATCGGCCCCATTGAGGCCGGTATTGTCGGTCTCCTTGGCGATGAGTTTGAAAAGAGAACCGGCATCAGGGTAAGACACGTTGGAGCGGGAACCGGAGAGGCGATAAGAATCGCCCAGAGCGGTGCAGTTGACCTGGTCATGTTGCATGCAAAGGAACTTGAGGAAAAATTTGTAGCCGACGGCTACGGCACCCAGCGTTATGACCTGATGTACAATGACTTTGTAATCATGGGGCCGGCTGACGACCCGGCCGGGATCAAAGGGGAAACTAGCGCGGCCGAGACTTTTCGGAAAATTGCTGAAGCGCAGGCTTTATTTATCAGCCGGGGAGACAGGTCCGGAACCCATGTAAAAGAAACGGAAATCTGGGAACAGGCAGGCCTGAAACCTGAAGGGGACTGGTACCGGGTCTTTGAGAGAGGAGCGGAAGGAAACACCGCAACCTTAAAATATGCTGATGAACAGAATGCGTATACCATAATTGACCGGGCAACATACTTGCGGCTAAGAGATGAGATAGCCTCGGAGATTCTTGTGGAAAGGGATGAAATTCTTCTGAATTTCTTTACCGTGATCCCGGTTGATCCACAAAAATTTCCGGATGCCAAACACACGGAAGCCATGAAATTTATTGAATGGCTTACATCCGCAGAAGGTCAATCCATCATTAAGGAATTTGGGGTAGGCCAGTTTGGCGCTCCCTTGTTTTTCCCCAACTCCCCTGCCGGAAGGGAATTGTAAATATGAGATAGCGCACCTTATTTCAGACGAGGAGAGGAATAATGGAGCTGATCTGGGAAGGTCTGGTACAGGCCGTTAAGCTTTTGCTTGCCGG
>JAGXSR010000088.1 GCA_018333405.1 Dethiobacter sp.
AAAACGACTCCATATCCGCCAGAAAAATGACTTTACGTTTCATCAGCGCCACCTCAGAAGAATATATGTTCCAGTCTATTATACACCGGAATAAAGAAAAAAAGAACACATGTTCTGAGGGCGAGGTATCCCGGCAGTTTTTAATGGATTGGCGGAGCGGCAGCCATCTCCCGCCGGAAACTGTGTTACTGTAGCTTTCCCTGCAGGAATTAGGCCCTTGTTATAGAATTACCTTAATCTATGAGAGCGTAAAGGTTGTGCGCGTATTGAATAAACCGTTGAGCGGGGTCAAAGTTGTCGATTTAAGCCGCTTTATCGCTGGTCCGTACTGTACTATGAAAATGGGCGATATGGGCGCGGAAGTTGTTAAAGTGGAAACAGCGGGAAAAGGGGACGATTCCAGAGCTTTAGGCCCCCCTTTTATTGCCGGCGAGTCGGCTTATTATCTATCTTTTAACCGCAATAAAAAAAGCATCGCCTTAAATTTACGAGAAGATAAAGCAAAAGAGATACTCAAGCGGCTGATCCGGAGAGCAGATGTATTTGTGGAGAATTTTCGTCTCGGGGTTACCGCCGAAATGGGGCTTACTTACGAAGATTTAACTAAAATTAAGCCTGATATTATCTACTGCTCTATTACCGGATATGGCCACAACAGCCCCTATCGCGACAAACCGAGCTTTGACGTGATGGTGCAGGGAGAAGCCGGGCTGATGAGCATTACCGGTTTCCACGAGGGGCCGCCCCAACGGGTGGGTATAGCCATCGCCGATATATTAGGCGGGCTGCACGCTGTGGAAGGGATCTTGCTGGCGCTGTTGGTGCGCGGTAAAACAGGGAAGGGTCAGTTTATTGATGTCTCGCTTATGGATTCCGTTTTGGCTGTTCTCACTTATCAGGCCGGTCATTTTCTGGCCACAGGTGAAGCGCCCCAAAGAGCGGGCAACCGCCATTCGATGATCACACCATACGACTGTTTTGAATCCCAGGACGGCTATATCATTTTAGCCGTAGGCAACCAGCGTCTTTGGGAAAGCTTTGTAAGAGCTTTGGGCCGGGATGATCTGTATAAAGATCCCCGTTTTGCGATCATGTCTGAACGCAATCGCCATCATTCTGAGTTGAAAGATATAATCGTTTCCATGACCAAAAAAAAGACGACGGCAGAGTGGGTCGGGATCATGGAAGCGGCGGGTGTTCCCTGCGGCCGCATTCGCGCTTTGGATCAGGTTCTGACCGACCCTCATGTGCAGGAGAGGGAAATGGTGGTGGAGATGAAGCATGCCGGCGCAGGCCTGATCAAGTTGGTAGGGATACCGATTAAACTATCTTTGACACCCGGAGAGGTGGCCCTTCCGCCGCCTATGCTGGGAGAGCACAACCTGGAAATATTAAATGATTTAGGCTATACACAACAGGAAATAGATGATCTGCGGAATAATAAAATTATCTGAGAAATATCTCCCCTCCAGGGGGTTTTTTTTGAGTGTTAAAATTGACCAAAAAAGTGAGAGGTGGTTTGATAAAAATGCGTACCGGGGAAGGGATTTACCACTGCATTAAAGTTCAGCAATTCAGCCGTGATTTCCTGGAAGAGATCTGCGATTTAGCCGATAAAATCAGAGAGATTGCCAGGACTAAGGCCGGAACGGAATATCTGTCCTCAACCCTGAACCATAAGCAGGCGATGCTCTACTTTGTTCAGCCATCGACGCGCACTTTTCTTTCTTTTTACAGCGCCTGCCAGATTCTTGGCATCAAGTGTGCCGAGGTGCGGGACCCCAAAACCTCTTCCGAGGTCAAGGGTGAATCGGAAGAAGACACGGTGCGTACTTTTTCATCTTATTTTGACCTGATCATCATGCGCCACCCCCAGGCCAACTTTGCCGAAAAAATAGCCGGCCTGTTAGACCGTACCGAGCGCCCTGTGCCGGTGATTAACGCCGGTTCCGGCAAAGATCAGCACCCGACCCAGGCGCTGCTGGACGTATATACCCTGCGCCGAAGCTTCCACCACCGGGGCGGAATTGATGGGAAGCAGATCGTCTTCGCCGGGGATCTGTTGCGCGGACGCACCGTGCGCTCTTTGGCGGCGCTGCTGACCAGGTACCAGGGGGTTAAACAATATTTTGTTGCCCCGCCCGAGTTCCAGATCGGACAGGACATCCTTGACTTTTTGGACAAGCAGGGTGTGGAATATGAATTAACCGAGAATTTTGAAGCGGTGATCCAGGGAGCGGACGCCATCTATATGACCCGTTTGCAAGACGAATGGGATAGCGCTGAAAATACAAGATCAGTCATTGACATAGAACGCTTTTCTATGCGGGAGCGGCACTTGCAGATGTTGAAGGCTGATGCGGTCATTCTGCATCCGCTGCCCCGCCGCCTGGAAATAGAGGTGGCTATTGATTCAGATCCGCGGGCCGGTTACTGGCGGCAGGTGCGCAACGGAATGTGGGCCCGGGCCGCTCTGATTGCCATGACTTTTTGCCGGAAGCAAAACATTTATGAGTACTACCTGAACAACAACCTTTAGTCACGCCTGCTGAATAAAAATCGCGTTTGTCTGAAGTGAGGTTAATCCCGGTGAAAAAAATATACCTGGATACAGAAAAAGCAATCGGCCATCTGATCTGCCACGACATAACCAAAATTGAGCCGGGCTCATTCAAAGGCCCGCTTTTTAAAAGAGGACACCTCATCTGCGCAGAGGATCTGCCTGTGTTATTGGATCTCGGTAAAAAGCGTATTTATGCCCTGGAGCTCGAAGCAGGAGAGCTGCATGAAGATGAAGCCGGTCTGCGCCTGGCCCACGCGGTAAGCGGATCCGGCCTGGAGATGGAGGGGCCCGCGGAGAGCCGCGTTAATCTGAAAGCGGCAACCCGCGGCTTGCTGACGATAGATGTAGCCGTGCTAAATAAGCTCAACGAGATGGAAGATGTAATCGTATCGACTTTGCACAGCGGGGTGCACGTGGAAAAAGGGGAACGGGTAGCCGGAGTCAAGGTGGTTCCCCTGGTTGTGCCTGCCGTGCTGTTGGAGCAAGTCGAACAGCTCTGCCTCAATCGCCAGGTTATAGCGGTCAAGTCTTACCGCCGAATCAAGCCGGGCCTGATTATTACCGGCCGGGAGGTGGCCGAAGGGAGAATTAAGGACGGGTTTCTTCCGGTACTGAATGAGAAAGCTCAGTTCTACGAGATGGATCCGCCTGTCGTCCGCTATATCGGGGACGACGAACAGGCAATCGCCGGATCTATCGTTGAACAAATTAATCAGGGGCTAAACCTGATCATTGTGACCGGTGGAATGTCGGTGGATCCCGATGATCTTACCCCCGCCGCCATTAAGCTGAGCGGGGCTGAGTTGGTAAAATACGGAGCGCCGATCTTGCCGGGGGCGATGTTTCTTCTGGCTTACCGGGGGGAAATCCCGGTGATCGGCCTTCCTGCCTGCGCCATGTATTACCGGACCACAATCCTGGATCTGCTTCTACCGCGGATTTTAGCCGGCGAGCGGGTGACCGCCCGGGAGATCAGCATACTGGGCCACGGCGGGCTCTGCCGGGCATGTATAAAATGCGTCTTCCCGCATTGCTCCTTTGGCAAATAAGAGAGGCTACTGCTGCGGTTCCCGGTCCAGCTGGTAGACCACGTATCGCCTGGTAAGCTTGCGCGCCTCAACGTAAAGAGTCTGCCCCTCTTTTTTGTAGAAGATCGCCGCGCCCAAGCGATCTGCCCAAGCCCAGCCTAAACCGGACAGATAAGCGTTCAGCGGATCTTCCGGGCCATGTTTTTGGATATATTTCAGATCAGGCCCCTCTATCCGGACCAGATTTGCGTCCGTAAATTCAAGCGCAGCAATCGCCGATAACACGGCGAGAGGGTTGCCCTCCTGAAAAAAGATCGGCTTGCAAAAAAAGACCGCGATTACCAGCAGGATCACCACGATAAAAACAGCCAAATATAAGCATTGGCGGTTAAACGCTCCAGGCACTCTCATGGAAACACAGTCAGGCATTGATAATCTCCTTAACTAGTTTTTTAGTAATCTCTTTTTGCCAAACGGTACCGAATATCTGAAAATCTTCTTTCGTAAATCAATCGGAGTCAATCGCGTTTAACAATATTTTACTCCTCCTTCCTCTTTTGGGGAAAAATATTCCAATTGAGGCTGCGCTTAGCCGGAACCTCTTCCTCTGCCATCAATGCCGTTTTTGTTGAGACTTTGGATCTCTGCACCAGGACGACCCCAAAGATAATTACCCCCGCCGCCATGATTTTCTGGGCAGTCAGCGTCTCATTTAAGATCAGTGAGCCTAATACTATCGCCACCACCGGATTAATATAGGCGTAAGTTCCTGCTTTGGCCATCGGTATAAACTTGATCATATAAAAAAAAGCGCTGTAGGCTAGAATTGAGCCGATGAAAATAAGATAGATTAGCGCAGCGTAACCGCTAAACGAGGCTTCAGCCAGTGAAAAATCACCGGTAATTGCGGCTATCAGTAAAAATACCGAACCGGCGGAAAGCATTTGCAGGCCAACGCTGGGCATCAGCGCGCTGTTGACCGGGTTTCGTTTCATCAATATGGAGCCGACAGACCAGAGCAAAGAGGCGGCCAGCACCGCTAACACTGCCGGAAAGCTGCTTTTTTCAAGATTTAATTGCGGGCTGACCAGGACAGCAACACCGCCGAACCCGATAACCAAGCCAACCCAGACCAGCC
>JAGXSR010000089.1 GCA_018333405.1 Dethiobacter sp.
AGGTAACCACCTTAGGCAGCACACCGGTGGGGCTGGTGATCGAGGTTGCTTCCGCGGAAGCCTTCGCGGCGGTGGAAGCTATGCGCAACTCGATGCTGATTATCGCTTTGATTGTCCTGCCGGCGGTGATCCTTGTCGGTTATCTGGTCGCTTCAGCGATCGCCCGCCCGGTGCGGGCGGTAGCGCGGGTAGCCTGCCAGGTGGCTACCGGCGACTTTACCGTGGAATCCGGGATAAAGCGCAAAGACGAGATCGGGCAGCTGGCCCAAGCTTTCAATACCATGAGCGCTAGCCTGCGCGATCTGATTGGCCAGGCCGCAGAGATCTCCGGCGGGGTGAACAGCGGCAGCGAGGCTGTATCGTCCGCCGCGGAAGAGATGAGCTCTGCGCTGGAAGAGATCGCTGTTTCCACCGGCGAGTTTGCCGCCAACGTCCAGCAGTTGAGCGCCGGCTCGCAGCTGATGGCGGAGAGCAGCGCCCGGATTTTGAGCCGCGCCGAGCAGGGCAATCAGGCTATCGGGGCGGCGGTGACGCAGATGGGGGTGATCAGCGGCCGGGTCAGCGAGCTCAAGCTGGTGATTACAGAGGTTGATCGGCGCTCCCGCGATATCGGCCAGATCTTAAGCAGCATCACTGCCATAGCCGATCAAACCAACCTGCTGGCTTTAAACGCGGCGATTGAAGCGGCCCGGGCCGGCGATCATGGCCGCGGCTTTGCCGTGGTGGCTGACGAGGTGAGAAAACTGGCCGAGCAGTCATCTAATGCCGCTAAAGAGATCGGGCAGCTGATAAAGTCTACGCAGGAGGAAAGCACTAAAGCGCTGCAGAGCATGGCCCAGGGGGTAAAAGAGGTGGAGGCCGGCGCGGAGGTGGTCTCCAGAAGCGGCGCCGCTTTTGCCGAGATATTGACTTCCGTGTCAGAGATTTCCAGGCAGGTGGAAGAAACCGCTTCCGCCGCCCAGGAGCTCTCCGCGGGCAGCGAAGAGATGGCCGCTTCGGTGGAGGAGCAGTCCTCGACCATGGAAGAGGTGGCGGCTACGGCCGAAGAGCTGCGCGCTTCCGCGGAGCGGCTCTTCCAGGAGCTGCGCAAATTTAAATACCAGTAAGTCAGAATTCAGGATTCATAATCTTATAAAATGGCGTGCCCTCTTCCAGGTTAAAGTTCGGTCTGTTTGATCAGGAAGAGGGCAATACCGGTAAAATGTAAAACGGGAGGTATCCGAAAGTGGAATCGAAAAAAGGCGGTGAAACTCAACTGGTAGTCTTTACCTTGAAAGGAGAAGAATTTGCCTGTCATATCTCCGATGTGCGTGAGGTGCTGAAGGTGGCGCAGGTGACCCCGCTGCCCCGGTCGCTGGATTTTGTCGAGGGGGTGATCAACCTGCGCGGCGAGGTAATCCCGGTGTTGGACCTGCGCAGACGTTTTGGTCTGCCCGGGGCCGAGCGTACCGAACAAAGCCGCACGGTCATTGTGGATCTTCACTCCCGCCCGGTCGGACTGATTGTTGATTCGGTCAGCGAGGTGATCCGCTTGCCGCAAAGTCAGATTCAGGAGACTCCGGACCAGGTGGCCGGCAATAAAACCCATCTGATTCTCGGAGTAGGAAAAGCCGGCGACCGGCTGCTGATCATCCTTAACCTGGAGCGGATTTTGAGCGGTGAGGAGCAGATTGCCTTGGATGATATCCTTTTTGCGGCCCGGGAAGCGGCCGCGGGCGGTTAGGATCCGTTCTGAAAATTCCCTCTTCCCCGGGGAGAGGGCAGGGTGAGCGGATTTCGTCCTTCTGCCGGCGCCCCCGTTTTGGGGGGGCATGGGCGTCTAATCAAATCGAGCTCTCGGCTGTTGGCTCTTATGACCGGCAGAGACAAACCGGCTTTGAATTATTTACAAGGAGGTCTATTTTAATATGGATATGCTAGCCTATGCCGATCTTTTCCAGGCGGAAGCGGGGGAATACATGCACACTTTAAATCGTTGCCTGCTGAGCATGGAAAAAGATCCTCATAACAGCGAAAACCTGCTGGAGGCTTTCCGGGCGGTACACAGCCTGAAAGGAATGGCCGGCGCCATGGGCTACAAGCAGGTGGCCGATCTGGCCCACGGCCTGGAAAACTTTCTGGAAGATTTAAAGGCGAAGTTGTTTTTCCCCTCCGCTGAAGTGCTTGACCTGGTCTTCGAAGCAGTGGATTTGCTGCAAATATCCCTGAATAATCCACAAGAGTCGTCCATAAAGGAACAGCAGAAGGTTCAGCGGATCCTGCTTAACATTAAAAGCTTTCAGCAGGTTATAACCGATCCGGGCCCGGTCTTGAGCCATAAACCGGAAAACGGCGGCCTGCCTGCGCCGGTTCTCAGCGAGATGGAGCGTGAATTGATCCGCCAAATCCGCCGGCGGGGAGAGAGCCCCAGCCTGGTCAGGGTGACCCTGCGCCAGGATACGGCCATGAAGTCGGTGCGCAGTTATATGGTTCTGCGCGCCTTGGAAGAGAGGGGAGAGATTATCTGCACCATGCCCTCCAGGAAGGACCTGGATGAAGAAAACTTTAACAATCAGTTCCAGGTCTGTCTTCTTCTTAATGGTGAGGTGAAGCCTGAGCAATTGGAGAAGATGCTGTTAAAGGTCTCCGATGTGGAGCAGGCGACAATCGCTCCCTGGGCAGAAAGTGATTCCCTGGAAAAGCCTGTGGAATTTAGCCCGGCGGAACAAGGAGCAGCCGGATATACAGTAAGCAGCGCAGCGGAAAAAATGGTGCGGGTGGAAACGCAAAAATTAGATGATCTGGTTAATTTAGTCGGTGAGATGGTGGTGGCCCGGACGCACATCAATAAAATAGGCCGGGGCTATTCGGAAGAACTGGATAATATTCTTGACCGGATCAAGCGGGTGATCACCAGTCTGCAGGATACGGCTATGAAACTGCGCATGGTGCCAATCAAGCAGGTCTTTGACCGCTTTCCGCGGATGATGCGCGATATATGCCGGGATAAAAACAAAGAGGTGCGGCTGTTGATCAGCGGAGAGCATACCGAACTGGACAGATCAATTATCAACCAGCTGCCGGATCCTCTGGTTCATCTTTTGCGCAATGCCGCGGACCACGGTATTGAGAGGCCTGAGCTTCGCCTGGCAGCCGGTAAAGACCCTGTCGGCACTGTTTTGTTAAAAGCCCGGCACGAAGGCAATCAGATGGTTATTGTCGTCGAAGATAACGGGGCGGGGATTGATCCCGATATCGTGCGTAAGAAAGCGTTGGAAAAAGGGATTATATCGGAAGATGACGCGGCGAGGATGAGCGAAAAAGATGTAATTCAGCTGATTTTTCGCAGCGGTTTCAGCACCTCGGATCAGGTTACGGATGTTTCCGGGCGCGGCGTGGGTATGGACGTGGTCCGCAAAAGTATTGAAGAGCTGCACGGGTC
This sequence comes from Dethiobacter sp., assembly GCA_018333405.1. Classification (GTDB taxonomy): domain Bacteria; phylum Bacillota; class Dethiobacteria; order DTU022; family DTU022; genus JAGXSR01. The sequence continues at coordinate 3,422 of JAGXSR010000089.1, forward strand.
CATCGATGTGGAATCAAAACCCGGTGAGATGACCCGCTTTGTGCTGCGTCTGCCGCTGACCCTGGCCATTATCAAGTCGTTGATGGTGCGCACATCCGGACAGATTTATGCCATACCGCTGGAGCTGGTCCGTTGCAATGTCTATCTTAAAACAGGCGATTTAAAAACGGTTTGCGGTCACCCGGCAGTGAATTTGCGCGGCGAGGTCATTCCATTATATGAGCTGAGCGACCTGTTGGGGTTCGGCCGGAGAAAAGAGAATGTTGAAGAGATGTCGGTGGTAATTGTGGATACCGGCGGCAAAACAAAAGGGCTGATTGTAGATGAGCTGATTGGGCAGCAGGAGATTTTGATCAAATCGATCGGCGCTTTTTGCCATAGTCTGCAAGGCATTGCCGGCGCCACAGTCCTGGGCGATGGGAGCATCAGCCTGATTGTGGATGTGGCTGCGCTGACTGAAAACGGGAGGGTTGGACATTGAGTAAAACCGTACTGGTTGTGGACGATACCGCTTTTATGAGAATGACTATTAAAAATATCCTGGAGAAAAACAGCTACGAGGTAGTAGGCGAAGGGGCAGACGGCCTGGAGGCCATAGATCTGTACAAAAGGCTTAAGCCGTCCCTGGTCACCATGGATATAACCATGCCTAACTTAGACGGCATCTCCGCGGTCAAAGAGATCATCGCTTTCGACAGCGAGGCGGTGATTATCATGGTCAGCGCCATGGGGCAAAAATCACTGGTCATTGACGCCTTAAACGCCGGCGCTAAAGATTTTGTGGTCAAGCCGTTTCAGCCGGACCGGATTGCGGAAGCTTTGGCTAAAATAAGCACAGATTAACTTGGATGAGGTGATCTTACTTGAGTGCAGCGGAGATTATCAGCGCCCAGCAGCTGGATTTATTAAAAGAGCTGGCCAATATCGGTGTGGGCAATGCAGTCACTTCCCTTTCCATTATGCTCAGTGACCAGAAAATCCACATGCGGGTGCCCGAGGTCAGGGTCACTGTGCTGCAGGATGTTCCGGAATCGCTGGGTGACCCGGAAAAAGCGGTGGCGGCGACTTATTGCCAGGCTGAATCTGAACTTTTCGGGCTGATTGTTCTGTTTGTGCTGCCTTTAAAATCCGCTGAAAATATGGTAATTAAGCTTATGCCCGGCGTGAGCGGCGAATTGGGGGAGATGGAGCGTTCGGTTTTAATGGAACTAGGCAATATTATCACCGGTTCTTACCTTAGTGCCCTCTCCTTTATGACCGGCCTCACTTTTAATGCTACTCCGCCCAGTCTGGCTATCGATATGGCCGGAGCGGTTTTCGGGTCGGTGATCGCGGAGACCGCTACGGAGGAAGATTACCTGATTTTATTAAAGACGATGGTGGAGATAGAGGAAGAAGAGATTGAGGGGAGCGTGCTGATCCTGCCGGACAGCGGTTCCCTGCCGATGCTCTTTGATCATCTGAAGTAGAGGGACAAACCTTGATCAGGGGCAAACCAAAAGTTAATATAAGTAACAGGCTATAATTATTCCAAAGGTCTGTCCCTCAACATTTAGCAGGGGGTAGTGCATGAATACGGTACAAGTCAAAATCGCCGACCTGGCAGTTTTACGCGAGCAGGGCATGCTGGTTACATACGGGCTCGGTTCATGTATCGGCGCCGCGCTTTACGATCCGCTGCGCAAGGTGGCCGGGTTGGTCCATATATTATTAAATGACAGCTCTAAATTTATGAACAATAAGGCCAATGGTTTTAATCCGGCTAAGTTTGCCGACACAGCGTTGCCGCTGTTGTTGCAGCAGATGATTAATCAGGGGGCGTGTAAGGGGGCAATTATTGCCAAAATAGCCGGAGGGGCCAGCCTGTTTAACTTTCAAAACGCCGGTCAGGGGGTCGGGGAGAGGAATATTGAAGCTGTAAAAATCAAACTGGAAGAAATGGGGATTCCCTTGCGCGGGTCTGAAGTGGGTGGGCGGCACGGCCGGACCTTGAAAATGATGGTAGATACAGGGACGATTATTATCACTACAGCCGGG
>JAGXSR010000090.1 GCA_018333405.1 Dethiobacter sp.
TTTGCGTAATACCCTGATCATCAGCGAGGGGGAGCCGGTTACCGAAAAGCACCTGGCCCACCTGGAAAGTCTGGGTCTGGTCAGGGGCAGGCACGCCAATTACCCGGGATATTTCGGAATGTTCTTAATCCTGGCTATACTTTTTGTTCTGATTGGCATATATTTATCTATCTATGTCAAAGATGTATACAACAGTGTTAATTTGCTCACCCTGATCGGGCTGATCGCTGTCCTCACCCTGATGCTGATCATTGCCTCCACCTATTTTTCGGGCTATTCTATTTCTGCGGCGATGGGGGTTATGCTGATCACAGTAATGTTCGGCTACAAACTGGCGGTGCCGATGAATATTATTTTTGCGGTTATGGTCGGTCTGGTTGCCGAAGGGGAATTCAGTTATATGGTGATCACTCTGATCGGAGGATTGGTGGCCGTATATGCTCTTTCCCGGGTCAGTCAACGCAGCGACCTGGTTAAAGCCGGGCTCTATGTGGCGGCTGTAAATGCGGCGGTTATTTTCGCTCTCTTTTTGCTTAAAGGAAATATTAACCCGGAATACGGTTTCTTTATTGATCTGGGTTATGGCCTGTTGGCCGGGATCGGCAGCGGCCTAGTGTCTTCAGTGGTGGCGATCGGCTTGCTGCCCTACCTGGAAAGCGGGTTTGGTGTCACTACAGCTATTACACTGCTGGAGCTCTCCGACCCTAACCGGCCTCTTTTGCGTGAGCTTCTGCGCAAAGCTCCCGGCACCTATTATCACAGCATGATGGTCTGTAACCTGGCTGAGGCGGCGGCTGAGGCGGTTCGTGCCGATTCGCTGTTAACCCGGGTCGGCGCCTGTTACCATGATATCGGCAAGTTAAAGCGGCCTTATTTCTTCAGTGAGAACCAGTTGTCCGGGGAAAACCCACATCTGAAGCTTTCGCCTAATTTAAGCGCGCTGGTAGTGGGGTCACATGTGAAAGACGGAGTGGATCTGGCGAAAAAATACCGGCTGCCTCCCCTGATCCAGGATATTATCCGGCAGCATCACGGCACAGGGCTTATATCCTTTTTTTACCAGAAAGCGCTGGAAATTTGCGGACCGGACAAGGTGTCCAAGGATAGTTTCCGCTACGAAGGGCCTTTACCCCAGACTAAGGAGGCGGCCATTATCATGCTGGCCGATGCCGTGGAAGCGGGGGTGCGCTCGATGGCCAAGCCGGCCGGCAGCCGTGTGGAAGCGTTGATCCGCCGGATAATTAAAGAGAAGCTCCATGACGGCCAGATGGACGAGTGCAATCTGACTTTAAAAGAGCTTGACCAGATCGGCGACTCTTTTGTGTTTATCATGTCGGGTATTTACCATTCTCGGATTGAATACCCGGAAAAAGATTTGAGGGCTGAATTTGAAAGAAACGCCGCCAGATGAGATCTCCATTTTCAGCCTGGACGAAAAGCGGCCTCTCTCTGAGCAGCTGAGGGCAAGACTGCATTGTGCAGCCCGGTTGATTCTGCAGGAGCACAATCTGGAGCAGGGAGAAGTAAACATTGTTTTGGCCGGCAATCGTTGCCTGCAGCAGCTTAACCGGCAATATCGCGGCAAGGATACTCCTACCGATGTCCTCTCTTTCAGCATGATTGAAGCAGGCCGGACCGGCAGGTTTGCGCTGCCGGCGGAGGAGCAGTTGGTGGTGGGGGATGTTTATATCTCGCTGGACAAGGCCGAAGAGCAGGCGCAGGAAGCGGGGCACTCCGCTCACCGGGAAATATTGATCCTGGTGGTGCACGGATTGCTGCACCTGGCAGGCTATGATCATGGAAACCGGCATGACTATGAGCGTATGCGCAAACAAGAAGCTGAATACTTAAGGCTGGCCGAGCAGGCCTGAAGGAGGTGGTTTTTAGTAAACCGGATGATGCCGGGCATGAAAGGACGTTAAATAAAATTAATCATATTTTACATTTTGATAATAGGGTATTGGCGCTATTTTGCATAATAATTCCATGTTACTACTTTTAAGATGGAGGTTTTTATTATTCCATGCTGTCCGGATTGACTCACAGTAAACAGAAATACCAGTTGTTGATCCTTGTTTTAATCGCTGTGAATACCGCTTTGCTTATTTTTATTTACCGCGCTTTCACCGTTGCCTATCCCAGCGCTTCTACCCGTTTGGACTACAAACAGGAGGTGGCCCGCGATTTGTCCGGTTACAATCAGCGCCTGGCCACCGAACTGAACGTGCTTAACCAGCCGGCGGTTAAAGCGGCGCTGGCCGGCTTTAATTACGATGTGGAGCTGGCCGCCAGCAGCGATGAGCTGACTCAGATCATTTTAAATCAAGGCCGGCGTACCCAGGAAATTATTCTGCGCGAGGCGGAGGCCAAACTTTTTGATGAAATTCTGGTGCTGGTGAACAAGGATCAGAATGTGCAGAAGGCGTGGGATAATATGCGCTTGTCGCTATCTATGAGCAACGGAATTATTCATACTATTCCTACCAACTTTTTATACCCGGCAACCGTTGCCGGTGTCAAAGAGGTGGCTGCCCGGGGCCCCTTATCTGAGCGATCCATGGAAATGGAAGTGACCGGGGGTACAGCCCGGCTGGTAACTCCGTATAATCCGGAAGAGCAGCTTCAGGCTATCTCTTCCGAATTAGACTCGCTACGTCTGCAGCTGCACGAGCTGCGGGTAGCCGCAGGCCTGGCCGAGATGTCCGGCCCCGGTATTACTGTCCACTTGTATGATCAGGCAGACGCGATCGCCACTGAATCCATTATTCATGACGCCGATATCAGGGATGTGGTCAATGAGCTGTTCGGGTCAGGCGCCCAGGGGATCAGTGTCGGCGGGCAGCGGCTCATCGTGACCACCGCCATACGTTGCACCGGCTCCTTGATCAGGGCTAACGACAAATTGATCACCGTGAACCCGGTGGTAATTCAGGCTGTGGGTGACCCTGATCTGCTGATCAGCGGCCTGGAGATCATCAAGAACAGCATGGAGGTCAGAAGAGGCATTCGTTTTGAGATTACCCGTTCCGATATGATTATACTGCCGGCTTTCGTGCGCAGCGTGCATTAGGAGGGGTCAGGCGCCTTGATCAGTGTTAACACTTTGCTTATGGTGGCGCAAGCGGCCCGGGCCCGGGCTTATGTTCCTTATTCCAATTTTGCCGTGGGCGCAGCGCTGCAGACAGAAGACGGCGAGGTTATTTCCGGTTCCAATATGGAAAACGGCTCTTACGGTCTGACGGTATGCGCGGAGAGGGTAGCTTTGTGGACGGCGGTCCATTCCGGCTATAAAAAATTTGTAAGAATCGCTGTGGCCGCAGACTGTTCGCCGCCTCCGGCGCCGTGTGGCGCCTGTCGCCAGGTAATGTGGGAATTTGCCGGTGACATAGAAGTGTTAATGGGCAACCTTAAAGGTGAACTGATCACTCAACGTCTGGCTTCTCTGCTGCCCCAGGCTTTTGACGGCGAGTTTCTGGCCCGGCGCCAGGAAAGCTGCTGTGCCGGCGCAGAGTTGTGGCGCCTGCCGATCCTATTTAGACCGGTGGGGTATACGGCGAGCGATTACAACGCCCCGGGCCAGGTTCCGGAGCGGTATAAAGAGCTTCTGTCAAGCATAATCATCGATCCGGATCTGGAAGACGGGCTGTATCGCCTGGAGGAAGAAGAAAAAATTATTGTGCTCGGTTATCTGCACCAGGCCAAGGGTTATTCGCTTAAAGAAGAACGCAGCGGGCGGAAAGGCGAAATATACGGTGTGTTTGCCTGCCGCTCACCCTATCGCCCCAATTCCATCTCGCACACAGTCGTGGATCTAGTGGAACGACGTGGAAACGTGCTGATTGTCCGCGGTCTCGATCTGCTCAACGGCACACCGGTGTTGGATATAAAAACAGTTCAGAACAGGTAAACATAAAGGATCGACGCGCCAAAAGCGATCACGATTATCGCTGCGGTAGTATGAAAGCCGGACAGGGGTATCACGATCACGCTTCCGAAGAGGAAAGCAAAGAAAATGAGCGTGAATATCCATATCCGTTTGTTTCTTTTTTTCGGTAAATTGTGCTGACTGGCTTGAGGTTCCGCTTCAGGTGTCTTATGCATATTTTCACCTTTTTGCTTTGATTATATAACAATAAAGTGATCCGGGGAAGACTAATCAATAATAGTTACGGGTCGGGGAGAAGAGCTAATGATACATCGTTCCGGATTTGTCGCTCTGGTTGGCCGGCCTAATGTGGGCAAATCCACTCTGCTCAACTCTCTGTTGGGCGAAAAAGTGGCTATCGTTTCCGACAAGCCCCAGACCACCCGCAACCGGATCAGGGCCATATTGACCCGGGACGAGGCCCAGGTTATTTTTATCGATACACCGGGAGTGCATAAGCCAAAACATAAATTGGGTTCAGCCATGGTCGAAGCTTCGATCCGGACATTTAACCAGGTGGATATCCTGTGTTTCATCGTGGAAGCAAACCGGGCCCCGGGTCCCGGTGACCGATATCTGACCGCGCTATTCCAGCGGCTGAAAAACCCGGTTTTTCTGGTTTTAAACAAGATCGATCTCTGCCCGCCGCATATATTGAAAGCGCACAGCGCTATCTACCGTGAGCTGTACTCTTTTGCCTCGAGTTTTCAGTTGTCCGCCCGGCAAGGGCTTAACCTAAAGCCGCTGATTCATACTATAATTGAGAGCTTGCCCGAAGGTCCCCGCTATTATCCGGATGATATGATTACAGACCAGCCCGAGCGCTTCATCGCCGCGGAGATTATCCGTGAAAAGATCATCGGTCTGACCCGTGAGGAGATCCCC
>JAGXSR010000091.1 GCA_018333405.1 Dethiobacter sp.
ATGAAGCGGCTAAAGTCGGGCAGGAATACGGTGTGCCGATAATCGCTGACGGGGGAATTAAATATTCCGGCGATCTGACCAAAGCCATTGCTGCCGGGGCCCATGTGGTGATGATCGGCAGCCTTTTTGCCGGCACGGAAGAGAGTCCCGGTGAATTTGAAATCTATCAGGGACGCAGTTATAAGGTGTACCGCGGCATGGGCTCCTTAGGCGCAATGAAAGAGGGATCTCGTGACCGCTATTTTCAGGAGCATGAACAAAAGTTGGTTCCCGAAGGGATCGAGGGCCGGGTTCCTTACCGGGGCACGGTATCAGATATGGTCTTCCAGCTTGTTGGCGGCCTAAGAGCGGGTATGGGTTACTGCGGGGTAAAAAATATCGAAGAGCTGCAGACTAAAACCAAGTTCATTCGCATTACCGGCGCGGGATTGGCGGAAAGTCACCCGCACAGTGTGCAAATTACCAAGGAGGCGCCGAATTATAGCTTTTAATTCTGGATGAGTGCAGGTCAAGGGACTGTATCTTTTTCAACAGGAAGCGGCGCATACAAATGAGGCGATCCATTGGCTGACGGAGAAAGTTGCGACTTCCCCATCCTTAAAGCGCTGCAGAATCAACTGACTAGCCGTCACCGCTTTCATGTGCCGGCTCACAGCGCGCTTCCGGGTGAGTATTGGGGCCGGTATGATTTAACGGAGCTGCCTGGACTGGATCACCTGTTTGCCCCCCGTGGGTGTATTGCCAGAGCCCAGGAATTGGCTGCTGATGTATTCCGGGCTGGAAGCACTTATTTTTTAGTAAATGGCAGCAGCTGCGGTTTGACTGCAGCGATTTTTTCCCAGTGCTCTCCCGGGGATACCTTGATTATGGGTCGTAATAGTCACCGGTCGGCTGCGGCCGGCCTTATTTTTTCGGGAGTGAAACCGGAGTTTATTCCTGTCGGCGAAGGCCCTGCCGGCATCCCTTTGAATGTTTTGCCGCATGATACTGAGAAGGCGGTTCAGCATTCGGCGGCAAAAGCCCCGGGTCTCCTGATCACCAGTCCCAACTACTGGGGAGTTTGCAGTAACTTGGGCGAGATCGCCGGACTGGCCCGGAAACGGAGCGTCCCATTGTTTGTAGATGAAGCTCATGGGGGGCATTTTCTGTTTCACCAATCGTTACCCGCATGTGCAGCTTTGTCGGGAGCCGATCTCTGGGTTAACAGTGCTCATAAAACGTTAGGTGCGCTGACTCCCGGTTCATATATGCATCTGCGAAAAGGGGCGTTGATCAACACCTGGAAATTGGAAGAAGCGTTGGCCATGGTGCAGACATCAAGCCCGCCTTATCCCGTTTTGCTTTCTTTAGATTTGACCAGGGGGTGGCTTCGGAATTGCGGTAATGATGCCTTTGAATCTGCGCTGGAAACCGCTTTTTATCTGCGCTATAAGATAACTCAATCTGCAGTTTTTCAGTGCCTGGATCTTGCCGATCTCCCCCTAGGCATGCAATTAGACCCGTTGCGCCTTACTCTATATTGGGAAAAACTGCCTTTTACTGGTTACCAGCTGTGTGAATTGTTGAGTGCCGAGTACCGGATTGAAGTTGAAATGGCCGGCGCTGCATATTTGGTAATATTGGTTCATCCGGGTATGGGTCAAGAAACAGCAGAAGTTCTGATCCGGGCTCTCCGGGAGATAGAAAAACGTTTTAAAACTGAAAACCGGATCCGGCCGCCGGCGCCCTATCTTTTGCCGCCACAGTTCATGAGCCCCAGAGAAGCTATGGAAAAAGAAGCGCGGCTGGTGCCGCTTGACCAGGCAGCGGGTTGCGTCGCCGCGCAGCTGCTCACCCCTTTTCCGCCCGGGGCGCCGGTGCTCTATCCCGGAGAAGAAGTGCTTTCCGAAACGGTTGAGCGTATCGCGGAGGATCTGCGTAATGGGATACACTTTCAGGATATGATTGTTTCTCCCAGCCTGCAGTTGAGGGTAGTTTCGGATTGGTGAGTATTTAGATACAGAGGAGAGCGCTAGCGATGCGGTTTTCAGATCTACTTGAGCAAGATCAACTGCGCCGGGCTTTGACAGAAGATTTATCCAGCGGCGCCTTCAGCCACGCCTATTTGATTACCGGTCCATCCGGAAGCGGAAAAAGAACCTGGGGCAGGGTTTTAGCCTGCGCTCTGCTTTGCCGGGAGCGTCGCGGGGCAGAGCCTTGCGGAAACTGCATATCCTGCCGTTCTTTCAGTGCGGGCAGGTGTCCCGCGTTATTTTCCCTGGAGCCGGAAAACAGGAAAATAAAAACAGAGCAAATTCGTGAGATTCGCGGGCAGTTTTATTTTGAAGGGATGAACAGAGTATGTCTAATCTGCCGGGCGGAGCAGATGACAGCGGAAGCTGCTTCCTCCCTGCTTAAAATATTAGAGGATCCTCCGCCGGGACTTTACTTTATTTTATTGGCAGAACAAGCACAGCAGCTGCACAGCACTATTGTTTCACGCTGCAGAAGGTATAGCATGCAACCTTTAACCGCAGGAGCCATTGAATCGATTTTACAGCAGCAGGGCGTCAGTCAGCCCGGCACAACAAGCCTAGCTGTCCGCATGAGCAAAGGCTTGCCGGGTTTGGCCTTAGCTATTGCTCAGGACCCATCCTATGAAATAAGGCTCCGGGAAGCCGGTGACCTTTCTGCCTCCCTGGCAGCGGGTAAGCTTAAGCCCCGTGAAATCATTGGACAGGCTGCGGCTCTTTCTGAGCGGGAAGATTTATTTTCTCTTCTGGAAAATGTTTATTTGTATTACCGCGACTGGTTAATCTGGCAATTATGCCGCAGTGAATCGTTGCTGATAAATCCGGCACAGCACAATCATAGTTTTAAAAATATTTCTCCGCGCCTCCTGGAAACGGTTCTGGAAATCATTCATGAAACACTGAAGGAATTGATGTTGACAAATGTTAACCGCCGTTTGGCCGTTGAAAGGATGTTGATCGAGATACAAAGGAGGTATTTATATGCCCAGAGTGATCGGTGTGCGTTTCCGGCGGGCCGGTAAAACATATTTTTTTGATCCGGCGCCTCACCAGTTGGCGTTAGGTGATATGGTAATTGTGGAAACGGTGCGGGGGCAAGAGATCGGGGAGATCGCCTCGTGTGAGAAAGAAGTAGCGGAAAGCGAAGTCTTTCAACCGTTAAAGAAAGTTATCCGTGTGGCTACAGAAGCAGATTTGCGCCAGGAAGAAGAGAATAAACGCCGGGAAAGTGAAGCTTATCAGAAATGCCTTGTTCAGATTGAACGTCACAAATTAAATATGAAGCTGGTAGGCGTGGAATATGCTTTTGACCGCAGCAAAATCATTTTCTATTTCACCTCTGAAGAGCGGGTCGATTTCCGGGAGCTGGTGAAAGATCTGGCTTCTGTCTTTAAGACCCGCATTGAACTGCGCCAGATTGGGGTAAGAGATGAAGCCAAGCTGATTGGAGGTTTTGGCCCTTGTGGCCGCTCATTCTGCTGTGCTAGTTTTCTGGAAGAATTTCAACCGGTATCAATACGTATGGCCAAGGGTCAAAATCTTTCTCTTAACCCAACCAAGATCTCCGGAGTGTGCGGCCGGTTGATGTGTTGTTTACGTTTCGAAATGAACTCCTACGACGAAGCCAGGGATGAGCAGTTCTCCATTGGAGAAATTGTAATCACTCCTGACGGGGATGGTTTGGTGGAGAAAGTGTACCCATCAAAAAAAGTTGTGTTGGTCAAACTGCGGGAGGCTAAGTCAGTGCGTGAATTTCCCTTAGAGGAGGTTGGCCGACCATAATATTATTCAGCAGACGATAGCCGTTATATCAATTAAAAATATCCGGCCGGCCCTGGAGATAATCACTGGTGGGGTGTCCGGCACAGGTGGCAAAATTCGAATCTGGAAATACTATGGTGAGCGATGGCCAGCGTTCACCAAAACTGCTGACCATCGCTATCTAAACAAACCGGTTGAGACAGTTGCCAACTCGCCGGGCTGTTCTATTCTGCAACCATTTGATTAATGCATTCGCGGCAAACGATACGGTTGTTATAGTGCTTCACGTTATCGGCGTTGCCACAAAAGATACACGCAGGTTCGTATTTTTTCAGAATTATTTTTTCCCCATCCACATAAATTTCCAAAGCGTCCTTAACCTCGATACCCAGAGTTCTTCGTAACTCAATGGGGATAACGACTCTTCCCAGTTCATCTACCTTCCGTACGATACCTGTTGACTTCAACATTATTTCCTCCCCTTCTACATTTTACGAC
>JAGXSR010000092.1 GCA_018333405.1 Dethiobacter sp.
CAGGGCACCGCTACCTCCCCGTTTAGCACGGCCAAACATAATAAATGGCGGAGAGAGAGGGATTCGAACCCTCGAGACGTGGTTATGCCCCGTCTACTCGCTTTCCAGGCGAGCGCCTTCGGCCAACTCAGCCATCTCTCCACGCTAATTCTTATGGTATCCGACATTTGAATTATACACTGTATTGGTTCCGGATTCAAGGGGACCTGGGGCAGCGAGCATTATAGGTCCTTACTAAAACCAACAGATTGAGCTGACCTCTTTGTGAAATCACGGTATAGATTAAGTTTACTTAAAATATTTCACACGGGTTCTTTTCTTTTTAAAATCGCTCCACCCTTCTTTCTTTTCTCTGCGCATCCGCTGGTATCCCGGCGCCGCGCTGTATAATCCTTTGGGGCTTTTGCTAGATCGTGCAGGCTCCTCAGTCAAATTAACCGGTGTAGTATCCGGCTCTTTGGTAATAATCTTTAATGCCGCCGACAGAAGCGTAGCCGAATCGTGCTCTTCCAGTAGCGATTGCGCCATCTCCTGGTACTGATGTAGTTCTTTTTCATCGACGACCCGCAATAATTTATCAACAGCCAGACGCTGTTGTTCTTCCAACGCCTCGGTGAATGTGGGAATCGGATGTTTCAGCATTTTTCTTTCTGTCGCAAGCTCAATCATCCTTAATTGGTACAGCTCCCGGCGGGTAACAAAGGTAACGGCTACACCCGCTTTACCCAATCGCCCGGTACGGCCGATGCGATGGACGTAACTATCCGGATCCTGCGGGATGTCAAAATTATAGACATGAGAAATACCGCTGATATCTAAACCTCGGGCGGCGACATCAGTAGCAACCAATATTTCGGCAGTACCGCTCTTAAAGCTACTCATTACACGATCCCGCTTAGATTGGGTTAAATCTCCGTGAATGCCGTCTGCCAAATATCCCCTTTTTTTTAAAGCTTCACTCACTTCGTCTACTCTGCGCTTAGTCCGGCAAAAAATAATGGCCAGCTCAGGCGCCTGTATATCTAGCAGCCTGCATAAAATATCAAATTTCTGTCTGTCGTGTACTTCAACATAATGCTGAACTATGCCGGGCAGCGTAACTTCCTTAGTCTTGACCCTGATTAATTCCGGATTACGCATAAACCGTCGGGCCAGCTCCTGAACCGGCACCGGCATGGTTGCGGAAAACAGCAACATTTGCCGATCACCTGTTATATGCTTGAGTATGGTTTCGATATCCTCGATAAAGCCCATATTCAGCATCTCGTCCGCCTCATCCAATACTACAAAAAAGACATCCTCCAGTCGAATCGTTTTGCGCCGCACATGATCAAGCAAGCGACCCGGCGTTCCTACAATTATTTGCGGTCTGCTCTTCAGTGACCTGATCTGCAAATTAATGTCCTGTCCGCCATATATCGGCAAGGCCCGTATTCCTTTTACCAAACCGATTGAATTAATTTCTTCGGCAACTTGAACAGCCAACTCCCGGGTGGGCGTAACGATCAACCCCCTCACCGCCCTCTCATCCCTCCCAATTTTCTCAATTAACGGAATGGCAAAGGCAGCTGTTTTTCCAGTTCCGGTTTGCGCCTGACCGATCATATCGCGCCCTTCCATAGCCGGTACAATAGCCAGTTCCTGAATGGCAGTAGGCGCTTCAAAGCCCATCTTCGACAGCGCCCGGAGTACCGGTTGGCTTAAACCCATTTCCTCAAATGTGATCACTTATATTCAATTCTCCTTTTTTGCTTGACTGCTTCTACAATAAAAATGATTTACTATAAAACTTTTAGATTCAAAGGCAATGCTCTGTCTTAAGCATAAAAATAAAGGCATTTCCACAATATCCGGAAATGCCTATACCGGTTACTCTTTAAAGAACTTACAGGCGCACAACATTTGATGCTTGCGGGCCCCGATTGCCTTCAACCAGTTCGTATTTCACTCTCTGCCCTTCATCCAGGGTCTTAAAACCTTCCCCCTGAATGGCAGAAAAGTGAACAAACACATCTCCGCCTTCGTCACTTTCGATAAACCCGTAACCTTTTTCTGCATTGAACCACTTTACTGTGCCAATCAATTAAACGGCCTCCTTGAAAATTTAAGTCATCAAAAAGCGGAACAACCATACATCCATGTGCCTTTCCTGTGAAACAGAGGCCTTGATATGACTCAGTTCTTCTACTTTTTAACGCCTAAGTAAACACTATCACAACCAAACTAAAAAAGCAAGCAATTGAGAAATACAAGCCGTCAAACATTTCCTCAGCCAGTGATAACACTAAACTGCCAAACACATTTAATTCCGGCTATAGTTTAAATAAAGATAATTGATTAGCACGTCGGGCTTTTCTACGGCCACTTCAACCAGTTGCTTCATTATCCTGGATACCTTAATCGCCCAGTAAGGGTCCGCAGCATAAGCCCGGCCAATCCCCAGCAGATGGGGACCATTATAATGTTTTCCCTGCGGGTTGATATAGTACAAGGACAAGAGCCGGGCCAAATAATCTATACTGTCAGCCTTAGAGTCAAAGCTCAGGGCTGAACTATACGCGCTTCCCTCAAATGCCCCCAAACCGGCTAAATTGTTTTTATTCCGGGCAATGGCGCTATCTCCCCAGTTTGATTCGTGTACTATAATCGCGGCCAAAACCAAGGCGTTAATGCCGTATTTTTGCTCCGCTTTGATCAGGGCTTCTCCGATACCAACTAGATTTTTTGCCTTATTTGTTTGCCAGAGGTACTCAAAATCAGCCGCTGTAAACCCGGAAATATAATACACCGGCATAGTAACCGCGCTGAGGGGTTGTCTTTTCTCCCCGTTTCCGGATCTGGAAAGCAACGCATGGCCGGATATCTTGTCGTCGCTGAACTCCTCAGTAACCGCCAGATAGGTATGGGATCGTCTGAACACGAGCTCTTCCAGGGCATCTTTACGGCGTTGCAGATAGTCTATCTGCACATAGAACTCTTCGAGGCGCGCTATTATGTCTAAATTTTCCTTATATATACCCGTTAACTCACTGACAGACTCTTCCAGAATAA
>JAGXSR010000093.1 GCA_018333405.1 Dethiobacter sp.
TAAAAAGCGGTAAGGTTTTCGAGGTTAAAATCAGAAGGACTAAACAACCGGGGATCCGAGTGCTTCGTCTTCCGAGCCCCGTGGAGCAGCCAGACTACCTGTCCCGGCTCTAGCTCTTTGACCAGTGGACAGCACCAGCTTCTGTTTTCGGCCGCTGTTTTAATCATTGCTGCGGCCGGCGACAACCTGCTCTCCGCCCCGAATTGGCATACGCCGCTGAGCCACTGTGCTTAAGTGCCCCGGCGGCTTAGCTGGTTTTCAGTCTGCCGGTCAGCTGCCCACGCTCAATTTCAATCTGCACGCCGGAAACCATATCGCGCAGGATAACCATATTTTGTGACAGCTCCCGCTCTCCTAAGATCACCAGATGCCTGCATCCCTTTCGTCCGGCATATTTCAGCTGCCCTTTCAGGTTGCGCCCCATCAACTCTGTTTCCGCGGCAACCCCGCCGGCGCGCAGCTCCGCGGCTAAGATCAGCGCTTCTTCTTCCAAGCCTTCTCCGGCCGTGGCGATAAAAACCGGGGGGGCGGCGTTGAATTTAAGAAACTCCGCTTCGGCGGCCAGCAATAACCTTTCCACGCCGAAAGCCACCCCTACTCCGGGTGTCGGGGGACCACCGCAGTGTTCCACCAGGAAATCATAGCGCCCTCCGCCGGCTACAGAGCCCTGGCCGTCGCAAAGAAATTCGAAAGCGGTGCGGGTATAGTAGTCCAGTCCGCGCACCAAGCGGGGATTTACGGCAAAAGGTATGGTCAGTCTCTCTAATGCCCTGAGCAGCTGCGAGAAGTGATCGCCGCAGGGAGGGCATAGAGAATGCTCGATTATGGGGGCGGCGGCGGCCAGGGAGCGGCATTTTTCATTCTTGCAGTCCAGAACCCGCAGCGGATTTTTAGCAAATCGGTGCAGACAATCCGGACAGACCTCTTTTTCCAGGGGCTGCAGGTAAAAAAGAAGGTTCTCCCGGTAAGCCGGGCGGCAAAGCGGACAGCCGACGCTGTTTATTTCAAGTTTAAGATCTTTTATGGAAAGCGACTGGAGAAATTCATAAGACAAGGCAATGATTTCGGCGTCAGCGGCCGGAGCTCCGGCTCCGAAAAGCTCCAGGCCGAACTGGTGGAACTGCCGGTAGCGGCCGGCCTGAGGGCGGTCATAGCGGAACATGGGTCCCTGGTAATACAGTTTCACCGGCTGCGGGCCTTCTTTAAGATTATGCTCTAAGTATGCCCGCACCGTAGCCGCGGTTGCTTCCGGCCGCAGGGTCAGTTGCCTGGCGCTGCGGTCAGTAAAGGTGTACATCTCCTTCGACACAATATCGGTCTCTTCGCCCACGCTGCGCTGAAACAGCTCGGTATGCTCAAATATGGGTGTGCGTATTTCGGAAAAACCGTAAAGCCGGCAGTAGCGGCGAAACCGCTCTTCAAGCAGCTGCCACCGCTGTGCATCACCGGGCAAAATATCCCGCGTTCCCCGCGGAGCTTTATATTTCATCGCTGCCCATCCTCTCTAAAATATTATCAAAATAAGACTATTCCATACTCCGACTAAAAAAGCTTATTTGCTTAAAATTCTTTCAGTCAGATCTGTTGTGATCCGGTGATAGAAGTCGGAATCAATCTTGAACTTGAAGCGATAAATCAGATAAGCGGCGATGATCAGTATCAAAGGCACAATGATCATCGACATTCTTAGCCCCAGCAGCATTTCACCTGTGACGCTGCCTGAAATCATCGCTCTGACCGCCTCATTAGTCATGCCGGGATCGGCCGCCAGGGCGTTGGTAACCGGCATGATCACATTTCGATTAAGTCCGGTTGCCGCTAGCGTTACCGCAATCACCAGAGTTTGCACCGATGTAGCCAATTTTACCACAAACGGATTGATGGCAAAGATCACACTTTCATTTCTAGTGCCCAGTTTCCACTGCCCATATTCAATAGTGTCGGCAAGCATGACCAGAACAACAACCTGCACAAGTCCTTGACCGCTAAAAAGAATAAAGCCGGCAAAACCGATAATCACCATATTCATAGGCAATATAAAACCGATACCCATGAATATGGCATAGGCAAAGGACATCATCCCGATGGCAATCGTAAAGATCTTTTTTCTGGTTATCTTCCGGACGATAACGGGGAACAAAGCGACCGCTGTCAGTTGTGATACCGCCAAAATAGCGGAGAAGATCGTAAACTCAAATCCGCCGTATTTGTTGAAGTCGTAGTTGAAAAAATAAATCCCCAAGGCGGTGGTAATAAAATATCCGGTGTTGAATAAAAAAATGGCAACGATAATCACCAGCAGCTGATCGTTTTGGAAGATAATTTTCAGCAAATCCTTAAATTTAGTCTTTTCCTGGTGGACATGGGTAATCAGATTCTTTTTTTCCTTGACCCCGAAGAATAAACCGACCTGCGATAACACGAAGATCAAGCCGAAAACCAGGGCAATATTGGAGAAGGCCTGCGTTGGTCCTCCGCCGTAGTTCTGATAGATCAGCGGCACCAGCGCGACGGTTAAAAACAAGCCCAAACTGGCGAAGATGCGCGCCAGCGCGCCGATCTTTTCTCTTTCTTTCGGATCGGTTGTAAATGACGGATACATCGACCAGTAAGAGATATCATTCATCGTAAAGGTCAGATCCGACAAAATATAAAGAATGGCAAATGTTACGATAAAAGACGCGCCTGTTAAGTTGAAATCCTGAAACAAAAGATAAAAGATGACCGCGCTGGAAATCGCGCCGGTCAGGATCCAGGGCTTAAATTTTCCAAATCTTGTTTCAGTATTATCGATAATCACGCCCATAATCGGATCATTGATCGCGTCCCAGATTCTGACAACCGCCATGATGGCGCCGACCGTAACCAGCTCCCAGTCCGGCAAGCCCAGGGCATCGGTTAAAAAGACAATCAGGAAAGTGCTGTAGAGCGCATAGATCATATCCCGGCCGATCCCGCTTACGGCATACGAATATTTGGTTCGGCTGCTTATCTTTGCCTGTTCAATCATGCTGTACCCTCCTTCTGATTTAGACGGTTTGTTCAACCATTATTTTTAACTTCTCGCGAACTAGTTGTCTCATTTGGTCCTCGTTGATTAGCTCGATGCGCGACGGTAACCCGCTGCCAAAATTTACTTTATAAAACCCAAAGCTCGCTTTGCAGCAGCTGCCCGTCAATTGCTACTCCAATTTGCCCTTTGCCGCGTGATCTTGTCTTCACCCAAAAGGCAATCACCCCACCCTGAAGGCTTGTTTTGCCCGGTCCGATTAATTCTACGGATCCTGAAACCTTAATTTCGAGGGGATTAAAGCTATACGGTATAATCTCCCCATGCTGATTGATTTTTTTAATCACAAATCTTGCCGTATCATATGTATCTTCAATTTTCAGCTCTGTTCTTCCTGTTTCCAACAGATAATTGAACCGATAATTATTTTCCTTGATCACAGTCTTAATCAATCGATCATCTTTGTAGCCTTCAAAACGATAGCCGGATGTTTTGGATCCCCATCCGCTCATATAGCGAAAAAACATTTTGACGCCCTGATCAAAAGAAAGTTTATATTTCTTAAGCAGGTATAAGGTTTTAAGCTTCATAAGCAGCGGCAGATGGTTGGCGTAACGGCCCACTGCCCGCAAAATCTCTTTGGCCATTTCAGCATCCTTGCGGCTCAGCTTCTCACGTTTCATCAGCGTCTCGCCGATAAAGTCGTCGACCACAATCGGCGGGTGTTTTAAATATGGATATTTCTTGCTGTCGGGATAAAATTGTCCGATATATTCATCGTTCTTATAGACCCGCAC
>JAGXSR010000094.1 GCA_018333405.1 Dethiobacter sp.
CATATACCCCGCCGAAACAGTTAAAGGTATCAAATAAGCCGGCCAGCTCTTCTTCCAGGGCCGCCGCCGCGGTCACCGTTTTAAATACTGACCCGGGCTGGTAATCCCAGAGAGCCCGGTTAAGCAGAGAGTCCTGCTCGCCGGCCAGCGCTTGAGCCAGATCTCCGGCCTTGAAATCCGGCCGGCTGGCCAAGGCCAGGATATCGCCGTTAAAAGGATCCATCACCACAACCGCCCCCTGCCGGACATAAAGGTCCATGATCCTTTCCACTTCACGCTGCAGCTTGCGGTCTACAGAGAGAACAACATTCAGCGATCTGCCGCCCTTTTGCTGGATGCGATAACCCAGCCCAGGGATCAGACGGTTACGTCCGTCAACCAGAGCCGCCAATCTCGTTTCTCCCCCTTTGGAAAGCTCGTCGTCAAAAGCGCGTTCAATACCGCTGACGCCGATACCTTCACTTTCCCGGATATAGCCGACCAGATGGGAAGCAAGAGCGTCCGGGCCGAAGCGGCGGGTGCGCGGGGCAGGGATTAAACCGGGCAAATCGGCCAATTCCGGAGGAAGAGGGCCCGCGATCAGGGGGGATGCCCAGAACGGCAAACGATCCGGCGCAGGAGCTGTGATTTTATCCAGCGCCAAAAGCCCGGACAAATACTGCCGGATCTTCTCTTCTTCTCCACGGTAGAGGACCGGAAAGGCCACCAGGCCCATTTCCCGCCTCCCGTCCAAAAGCGACTGCCGGCGCCGATCCTGAATATCGCCGCGGCCGTCAAAAAGAACAATGCTCTGCGCGCGCTGCCGCACCGCTTGCCTGGACAGATCAGCGCTTTTAAGAATCTGAATACTAAACAGTCTTAACCCCAGCATTAATATTAAGCAGCTGAAAAGCAGCAACACAAAGAAGATTCTTCTCCGACAGATACTGAGCACAATTTACCCTCCCTGGTACATTTATTTTCCAAAGGAGGGCTGTTTTATGTGCGCCGGGATAAAATCAGGAGCCGCCCCCACCATTGGCGCGGTTTTGGCGCGCTCGGCGGGAATTGGCTTCATGCTCACTTAAAGTACGGGAAAAGTAATGCTCGCCGCTGCTGTCTTCCCTGTAGACAAAATAAAAGTAGTCAGTCACCTCCGGATAGAGAGCGGCGTGAATAGAGGCCGCGCCCGGAGCGGCGATGGGGCCGGGAGGGAGTCCCGGATTCTGGTAGGTGTTAAAAGGCGAAGGGATACGCAGGTCCGCGTATAGCAAGACCGGTTTCACTTCTCCCAAAATATATTGGATGGTGGCGCAGGACTCAAGTGGGTGGTTCATAGCCAGGCGGTTGTGGAAAACCCCGGCAATCAGGGGACGCTCCTGATCAACGCGCCCTTCACGCTCAATAATCGAAGCCAGAGTCAAAACCTGATGCATACTCATACCCAGTTCCTGCGCTCGCTGTTTATACTGATCGGTTAAGACCGTATCCAGCTGCTTAAGCATCAGGGAGATAATCTCCTCTTCGGTAGCGCCGGCGGGAATTTCGTAAGTATCGGGAAACAGGTATCCTTCCAGCAGGTGTTTAACCTGGTCGGATTCTATTTCCTGCAAAAAGGCAAAATTGGCGGTTATTGTTGTGGGCGGACGGCCGGCCAGCTCCAGAAAAAGCGCCGCGTCAACCAGCCCCTGTTCGCTTAGCCGTGCGGCGATCTGCTCTACGGTAAACCCCTCGGGAATGGTAAACCAGTTTGTCTCCCGGTAAACCTCTCCGCTCACGATTAAGGCGGCCACCCCTTCTAAACTCATCGCCGGGTTCAACTGATACCTGCCGGCGATAAATCTCTTGTCCAGGCCATACCAGCGGGTATAAAGGCGAAACAGCAGACTGTTATGAATAATGCCGGCCTCTTTCAGAACAGAGGCAATCTGTTCAGTGCTTGCCCCGGACGGTATCTCCACCAGCACTGTATGATCAGAGGCCCTGGCATCAACCGGCATCAGCAGCGCGTTAACGGTAAACATAAGTCCGAGCAGAGCAAACAACAAAAGCGCCAACAACGATCCGGATACGACCATGATCCGCTTTGCGGCCACACCCACACCTCCCGTCTGTTCACATCTGAATTATACAGTAACCCCGCCCATAGAGCAACACGGGACTGCGGTAAGGGGCGGTAAGGGCGAATAATGATTCGCCCCGCGCTCTTAACAGGACAGATCTGATTCCTCTTCCGCATCAAATTCCTTGGCCCGGCTTTCCCATTCCTTGGCCACCTGGTTCCACTCTGCCTCATCTACTACTTCCACCAGCGTCTCTTCGCCGCTCTCCTCATGAGCTTCTATGCGAAATATATATGCTTCATCGTCTGATTCCTCATCATCCTCATCCATTTGATCAGCGTAGCGTACAGGGACAAGGATGGCGTATTGTTTCATATTTAAGGAAAAAATATCGATTACCGCAAAATCGTGCTCACTGCCGTCATCGTCAAGCAAGGTAACGATATCTTTTCTTTCTTCTCCGTTTTCCACTATCGGCACATCCCTTCATAAAAATAATCCGTTCCGCCGTTCTGTTATAGCTTATCCCCAAAGTTGAGGAACAAACCTCTGACATTTAACAGGTTACACCTCTGGATACTTAGGTTTGGACATTCCACCGGACAAGGCCTGTCCCTCTACGACCTCTTGACGCCGGCCAGATATGACTCCAGGATGATTACTGCGGCCAGCATATCCTGAACCGTTTTGCGCTGACGGCGGCGGACTCCCCCGGAGATCAAGGTTCGCTCCGCAGCTTTGGAGCTTAACCGTTCATCTACCAAACTAACCGGCAGTCCGCTCAGCTTGTTCAACTTTCCGGTTATTTTTTCGACAAAGCGCACCGCTTCGCCGCGGGAACCGTCCATATTCAGCGGCAAGCCGGCGACGACTCTCTCTACCGCATAATCAAGGCAGATTTCATGGAGCGCCTGCACAGCCTTGGTTTCATTTTCGTAAACAACCACCGTAAGCCCCTGAGCGGTAATCCCAAGCGGATCCGATACGGCTACCCCGATACGCTTATGCCCGATATCCAGGCCGAGAACTCTCAATCGCTTACTCCCCCGATCGCCCGCCCGGGCGCGGAGGTTTCTTAATCTCCCTGGCCTGATCCAGGTAGTAACTTACAATTTCCTCCAGCAGCTCGTCCCGTTCGACCTGCCGAATCAGGCTGCGCGCGTTGCAGTGGCTGGTCACATAGGCCGGATCCCCCGAAATCAGATAGCCGATCAGCTGATTTAAGGGGCTGTATCCTTTTTCTTTCAGCGCCTGATAGACAGTCAGAATAATCTTTCTGGCCTGGTTCTCTTCTTCTCCGTCTACGCTGAAGATAACCGTATTCTCGTGGCTTTCATCCATTGAAGTAGCCCTCCCCTTCAGATCGTTTACTTCAATACAGCCTCGGCCTGCTGCCGGACCAGTGCGGTCACGGAATTCAGCGCTTCCGGCAGGGCAGCAGGGTCTTTACCGCCGGCCTGAGCCAGTTCAGGCTTACCGCCGCCACCCCCGCCGACCCGGCGAGCCAACTGAGCAATAAT
>JAGXSR010000095.1 GCA_018333405.1 Dethiobacter sp.
CGTTAACCACCTAATTTAGTCGGCTGAAAGCCGGCTCTACTATTCAGCTGGATCTACGACTCCTGGAAAAGGGCGGTGGAAAGATAGCGCTCGCCGGTATCCGGCAGGACCACAACAATGGTTTTATCCCGATTCTCTTCCAGGCGGGAGAGGGAAAGAGCAGCGTAGGCAGCCGCCCCGGATGAGATGCCGACCAGCAAGCCTTCTTCCCGGGCCAGACGGCGCGCTGTGATAAAAGCGTCCTGCTCGCTGACTTGAATAATCTGATCGATGAGATCCACATCCAGGATCTCCGGAACAAACCCGGCTCCGATACCTTGAATTTTGTGCGGGCCGGCCATCCCGCCGGAAAGCACCGGTGAAGCCGCCGGCTCCACCGCCACAAGGCGCAAGCTTTTTTTCCTTGGTTTGAGGAGCTGCCCCACGCCGGTAATCGTGCCGCCGGTGCCCACACCGCCGACAAAAATATCGATCCGCCCATCTGTGTCGCGCCAGACCTCTTCTGCCGTAGTTTCACGGTGAATTTTGGGGTTAGCCGGGTTTTTAAACTGCTGGGGAATAAATGAACCGGGAATTTCCATCGCCAGCTCCTCCGCCTTACGGATGGCGCCTTTCATCCCCTCCGCGCCGGGAGTAAGTACCAACTCGACGCCGTAGCCTTTCAACATGCTGCGCCGCTCCACCGACATCGTCTCCGGCATGGTCAGCATTAACCGGTAGCCCTTGCCGGCACAGACCATGGCCAAAGCAATACCGGTATTGCCGCTCGTCGGCTCTATGATTACCGTATCTTTGCCAATGAGCCCAGCCTTCTCCGCTTCTTCGATCATCGAGATGCCGATCCGGTCCTTGACGCTGCCCCCGGGGTTAAACGACTCCAGCTTTGCCAATATGTCTGCATAACCATCGTTTACTTTGCGCAGCCTGAGCAGCGGTGTCCCGCCAATCAGCTCCGCAATATTGTTATAAACTCTGCCCATCCTGTACTACCTCCTTATCAATTTAGTTTCTTTCCCTATAACCTACTAATCAGATAGGAATAGATTGTATTAGTTTAATCAGTATAGCAGGTCTGATTTGGGTATGTCAATACAGCTGCAATAATTATTTATATTATGCTGATATGAAGAAGAAGTGGCGTGCGGCATATTAGGCCTGAAATAATGACATTGGAACAGGCTTTATGAAGAAGATTAGTTTTAATCTGAAGAGCATTTTGGGCACAGTCCATAAAATTCTAACCTGTGTCCGTAGGTTGTACAACTTATCGCCTCATTTACCCGGCGGTCGAGGATATCATCAACTTTCATGGGAAGATCGAGCATGGCCGTGCACCTTATACAGAGAAAATGATAATGGGCATTAACATTTCCATCAAAACGATCAAAGGTGCTGCCGCAGCTGATTTTTTCAATCAAACCCTGCTCTAACAGGATGTTTAAATTCCGGTAAACAGTACCCATACTTAGACCTTTGAACTCTTGTTTCAGTTGATCATAGATCCAACCGGCAGCAGGATGCAGATCAGTGCCGCGTAACAGCTCCAAAATCCGCTCTCGCTGCCTGCTTCTCTTATATCCGGACTTTACGGTCATCAATGTCGCCTCAATTTTTTACAATAATCGGAACTACTATTACTTTAATTATAGCTTCAGGAATACAATCAGTCAATGTACATAAAGCTAAGTGTTGACACAATTACCGGACGAAGCTATAATTAAATAAATTAAGATTAGTTCCGATTATGAGATATGAAAAAATTTTGCAGGAGTGCTGCGCCTCCCGCATAGCTTAAACAAAATCCAGAAAGGGGTTTTTAATGATGAATTTAAAAGGCACAAAAACAGAACGAAACATTCTTACCGCGTTTGCCGGAGAATCCCAAGCCAGGAACCGTTATACCTTTTTTGCCAGCAAGGCAAAAAATGATGGGTATGTCCAGATATCGGCTATTTTTGAAGAAACAGCCAACCAGGAAAAAGAGCACGCCAAACGCTTATTTAAACTGCTTCAAGGCGGAGAAGTAGAAGTGCAGGCTGCTTTTCCCGCAGGAATGATCGGCACAACCGCAGAAAATCTGGTCTCTGCTGCCGGCGGCGAAAACTTTGAATGGACAGAAATGTACCCTGCTTATGCCCAAACAGCCCGGGAAGAAGGATTCGACAATATAGCCAATATTTTTGAAGCGATCGCTGCGTCAGAAAAACAACACGAAAAGCGCTACCTGGCCCTGTTGGCCAATATAAACAACGGAACGGTTTTCAAAAAAGCAACCCCGATCAAGTGGATCTGCCGTAATTGCGGCTACACCCACGAGGGAGCTGAAGCGCCCGAAAACTGCCCGTCATGTGATCATCCCCGGGATCATTTCGAAGTGATATGTGAAAATTGGTAGTACAATTCAACTGATTGCTTATAGCAGGCCGCTGGCATCACCAGCGGCCTGCACAATTTACACAACCTGCTTAACATTAACTCGACACTACGGATTCATCTCGTAAACACCGCTCAGGGCAAGGACTTGCCCGCGCCAAACCCTCTGGAAGAGATCAGGGTTCATTGCCGGCTTACGGATCATTTTCATGAAATAGTCCATCTGGGGTTCGGTGCTGGCTGCCTTGCTGTATAGATTTAGGGCAAATCCGGAGAAGTCACGAATCATGAAATCGAAGATCTGATCAACTACATCCTCTTCCAGTTCATAGATCTTTGCATTTTCCAGGATCAACTGGCCGTAGACCACCAGGGTAAACAACTCGCCTAAAGAAAGAAGGAAATCGGTATCTTTCTGCTGCGCTTCGTCTGGGGTGGCTCCGCTTAAAAATTCTTTAAATACAGCAATCTGCTCTTTAAAAATATGCACATTCGGCAGATTCCAGGCATCATAGATCGCCTTGTAATCATGGAACCTGACTTGACCCAATCCCCGGGCCGGACCCTGATTAAATAGAAAATCGTCATTTTGCGGGCAATCCTGTCTGGGTACATGGGGATACTCCTGCGGGTTAAAGAAGTAATTGGCCATAAACTTCAAAATCAAGGCGATATTTACATGCACGGTTCCTTCCAGCTTAGGCAAAGCACGAATATCACGGGCAGCCATTTCAAAATAAGTATCGCGCTCAAAACCCTTGGCGGCAATAATATCCCAGAGCAGATTGATTACCTCTTCGCCCTGAGTGGTCACTTTCATTTTCACAGTGGGATTGTAGAGCAGATAGCGCCGATCTTCCAACCTGGCGGTGCGCATATAGTCCGCAGTGCGCAGAGCAAACAGCTTCATCGCCGTCAGCCGGGTATAGGCGTCAACAAACATCTGTTTGACATGTGGAAAATCGGTGACATAAATTCCATAGAGACGGCGGTTGGCGGCATGGTTCAACGCCTCGTAGAAAGCGTGGGTGCAAATGCCAATGCTGGCCCAGCCCAAATTATACTTACCCACGTTGACGGTGTTCAGCGCCGTATCCCATGCTTCCGATCCTTTAGAAAGGATCTCTTCTTCTGTAATCGGGTAATCATGCAGAATAAAATCGGCTACATATGATTGAGAATTGACTATGTTTTTAACCAGTTCATACTGTTTATGACTATAGTTGGCTACGAAAAACAGATACTCACCGCTGCCGGCCATCTTGCCGAAAGTGGAGACCATCTCCGCCTTGTTGCCGTTGCCGATATAATACTTTTCACCATTGGCCCGGTAAGTTCCGTCGCCGCAAGGTGTCAAGGTCATCTCCGTGGAGTAGATATCTGCCCCATGCGCTCGTTCTGAAAGGCCAAATGCGAAAACATTACCCTCTTTAAGCTGCCGTGCCGCCCGCTTTTTCAGCAAATCGTTTTTGCTCATCCAAATCGGCCCGAGCCCTAATATGGATACCTGCCAGGTATACCAGTAATGCAGTCCGTAAAAGGCAAGTATTTCGTTGAACTCACAGTTTCGCCAGGTATCCCAGCGGCATTCTTCGCCGCCATAGCCTGCGGGCGTAAGCAGGGTATAAAAAAGTTCGTTTTCTTTAACAAACTCCAGAAAATCAGCATACCAGACTCTGTCCCGGTCATCTTCTTTCAACTTGCCTTTGCCTTTGCTCTCAAAGAAATCGATGGTTTTTAGCATAATCTCCCGCGAACGCCCATCAGCGTAAGGACGATTATGCTTCTTGGGATTTAAAAGGATCAAGCCCGTCACCTCCGTTATATTCAGCCGGACTGCCGAATGGAAAATCAGCAGCAGGAGAGTGGCTGGTCTTTAAATAAAATTCGATGATCAACGCTAGAATCCTTTGCCCAATTATTCATAAAGGCCCTTTACTTCGCGGCAGTGCGGGTAATTGGCGCATGCATAGAACCGGTAGCCTCGTTTGGAGGTGCGCAGCGACATGGTTGCGGCGCAGCGGGGGCATGCCGGCGTACCGGATTGCATCGACTCCCTGGCGGCCTGTTCAATTTCCCTTTTCATCTTGATCTTTAACTGTTCCAGGTTCCAAGGATTATTATTAAAATCGACTCCGGG
>JAGXSR010000096.1 GCA_018333405.1 Dethiobacter sp.
ATGTTTCACACACATTCTGTTTTGTGATGCCTGTATCATCACAACTCATAGTTTCCACCTCCTGAGACAGCTTCAACACCTTTGATTAGCAGCTATTCATCAAAATCAAAACAGCTGTTGTGCAAAGGATAGATGTATCCTTTTTCCTCGTTAAAGCTGTCTAAGCGCAGATAAGTAGATTTATGCCAGCGGAAACTTGATAGCTATCCCAATGCCGTGCAAAGATATCCTGCAGACGCTTCAGAGCTATCATCAAGCGTTCCCGCCTCTATGATCTTGTTTCCTGCATCCTGTAGACCGGCGCTTTACTCCACAGCCTTTCTAAGTCGTAAAATTCCCTGGCCTCAGGTTGGAACAGATGAATAATCAAAGCGCTGTAATCCAGAACGACCCACCATCCTTCCCGGTAGCCCTCAATGCGCAATAGTGAAAAGCCGGCTTCCTTCATATTATCCAGCAGGTGGTCACAGATAGTATGCACCTGGGCCGCAGAATTTCCGGTTGCGATTAAAAAATAGTCGGCCACAACTGATACTTTACCGACTTCCAGCAAAACAGGATCGATCGCTTTTTTATCCGCTGCCAGACGAGCAGCCAAGTGGGCCATATCTCTCGGGTTATCACCCGGTTCCCGTGACAAACATAATCAACACCTTTCGGTATATTTTTCCTGATCCCTGATCCGGGCAATTAAATCATTCCGCAGGTCGACTGAGCCCGGATGTAGCATTAAATCCCGCTTAAGCACCGAATATATGTTCATATTTACTGCAGCCAAGGCGGCCTGATCCAGCCTAAGCCGGGACAACGCCCGCAAGCGCTCTACTCCGTCATAATCACGGTTGGGCTCAATAACATCAGCCAGATAAACCACTTTATCCAGTATACTCATTTCTGCTTTTCCGGTGGTATGCCAGGATATGGCGCTCAAAATTTCCGGGTCTGTAATGCCTAGCTCGGCAGTAACCAGCGCGGCGCCTACCGGCGCATGCAACAGCTTGCGCCCTTCAACCCAGGTTATCGGATCTACGGGCAGCTTAAACTGGTTTGCCAGCTTGAGCAAAAGCTCAGGTTCCAGCTCTTTGGCGTAATCATGCAACAGCCCTGCTAAAAAAGCCTTCCCTTTATTGACCCGGTAGATTCCGGCTAAATCCGCCGCTGTATCCGCGACCCCTAAAGAATGCCGGAGCAGACCTGATGAGAAACGGCTTTCCAGGATACTTACATATTGATTCAAATCCATTTTACACCACTATCACAGCTTTTGATCATGTTGCTGATTGATTATTATTTCCATATATATTTGATAAACTTCTCCGCATAAAATTTATTTCCTGCCTGCGGCGCGAGCGGCGCCGGCAGAGAAGGAAAATAATCCCCTCCCTCACCTCAGCCCCACACAGGGCAAAGTGGTAATTATCAGGTTTTGCCCCCAGGGGCGCGGGAAAGATCTGTACCTATTCAGGGGTTAAACTTAGTTTGAGCGTCATTTGCTCTAAACTACAGCGACCGGGAAGCAGCAACCCTGACCCCTGAATAGTTAGCGCGGTTCTTAAATGACCCCCTGCAAAATGTCAGTTATTGTTGACAAATCAGCAGGGCAGGTGTAGGCTTGGTGAAGAGGATATTTAATTCCGGGTGGATTTCTGAGACGCAAATGGACTGGTGAGGCGGAAAACGCGGCATGGGCGGAAAAAATGATAAGAAAACTTTCTGGTTTACTTTTGGCCTGCTCCTGCTGTTTTGGATGCTGATCAGCTGGCGCTTACATTGGCAGCATCTGCTGGTCGGTGTTTTGGCATCATGGGGTATTACCAGGATAAATCAGAATTTACTGCTGCTGCCGGCTGAACGGCCGCTGTTGATCAGAGCTACAGCCGGAAAATGGGTAATATATTTTTATTTACTGGTAGTGGCCATTTTTAAGGCGAACTGGGATGTAGCCAAAATTGTGCTGAAACCTAAACTGGAGATTTCGCCTAGTTTTATTATATACAGGACTATGCTCAAAAAACCCTTAAACCAGCTGATCCTGGGCAACTCAATTACGCTGACCCCCGGCACACTGACTGTGGAAACGATTGGTAATGTGTACGTGGTCCATGCCTTGACACGCGCCGCCGCCGAAGATTGCAGTGAATGGGAAATGATGCACAGGCTAACCGAGATCGAGGAGGTGGAACAGCGTGCTTGAGCAGGCTTTTACAGCGTCCGCTGTTTTGCTGACAGCAGCTACTTTTCTTTGCTTGTACCGCGCCGTCTTGGGGCCGACTGCCGCCGATCGGGTGGTGGCGATCAATGTCATCGGCACCAAGGCTGTGGTGATTATTTCCTTGATTTCCTTTGTCTTTCACCAGGAATTTTTTTTAGACGTAGCCATGGTCTACGCTTTAATCAGTTTTGTATCCACCATCGGCATCGCCAAATATCTGGAAAAAGGCGCATTGGAATAGGAGGGGAACCGTACGGAGCTGCTGATTTCAGTTTTTCTTCTGGCCGGCATCTTCTTTTTTATAGTCGGGGTAGCCGGGTTGCTCCGGCTGCCGGATGTTTACTGCCGCCTGCATGCCACCACCAAGTGTGATACTTTAGGCGCGGGGCTGATTCTGTTTGCCCTGGCCCTTCATGCCGGCGTTTCGGTAGACAGCGCCAAACTGTTGATTATGATTATATTTATCTGGCTGACTAACCCGACCGCTTCTCACACTATCGCCCGCGCCGCTTACCGCAACAGGGCGCCGGTAGCGGACGGTACCTTAGAGTTGGACAAGACAAAGGAGCAGCCGGCCTGTGACTGATCTCCTGAAATATTTGCTGCTTACTTTTTTGGTAGTCTGTGCCGTGTCTGTAGCCCGCACCCGCGATCTTCTGGCAGCGGTTATAATTTTTACCGCCTACAGCCTGGTGATGGCTATTGTTTGGCAACTTTTGGCCTCGCCGGATATTGCCATAACTGAAGCGGCCATCGGCGCCGGTGTGACCACGCTGCTCTTACTCGCGGCAATCAGCAAGACGAGGAGGTATGAATAATGCGCAGGCTTTTAACTTTCTTTTTACTGGTGTTGATTGCGCTGGCGCTGACCGTTACCGTGCTGGAAATGCCTACCTTCGGCGAGGCCGGAAACCCAACCAACAATGAGGTTCCGCAGCGCTATCTGGAGCAAAGCATCGAGGAGACCGGCGCGCTCAATGTGATCGCCGGCATAATCATTGACTACCGCGGTTTTGATACCTTGGGCGAAGCAACGGTCCTGTTTGTGGCGATCGCCGCCGCTCTGTCTACTTTGAAGGCGCATTAAAGTATCTGTTGAAACATTTATTGCCGCTTCCGGCGAGGTGTTATCGTGGAAGATCTGATTGTCCGCTATGTCAGCCGTATTGTAGTTCCTTTCGTGCAGCTTTTCGGGCTGTATGTTGTTTTTCATGGGCATCTTTCGCCCGGCGGCGGTTTTTCCGGCGGCGCCATCATCGGCGCCAGCATGATCCTGTATGCCCTCTCTTTTAACCTGGCGGCAGGAACGAAGAAAGTATCGCATGATCTATCTCTTATACTGGAGAGCAGCGGCGGGTTGATCTATGCCGGAGTAGGCCTGGCCGCCATATTTCTCGGTGCTAATTTTCTGGGCAATAAAGTGGCCGGCATACCGCTCGGCACTCCCGGCAACCTGTTCAGCAGCGGAACGATCATGATCATTACACTCGGTGTCGGCATTAAAGTGGCCAGTACCATGATCACCCTGTTTTACAGCCTGATCGAAGGAGAGCAAAAAACAGATGAACATTGCTGAGATTCTGCTGCGCCTGCACCAGAACAGCTATTATTTTTTTGCGATCATCTTATTTGTTATCGGTTTCCATACTATGCTCACGCATAATAACCTGATTAAAAAGGTAATTGGTATGAATATTATGGATACCGCTATTTTTCTTTTTTTTGTGTCCATCGGTTATATCCGCGGCGGGCGGGCGCCGATTCTGGAGCCGGGGGCGGACCACCTGTATGTCAACCCGCTGCCCTCAGCGCTGATTCTTACCGGCATTGTGGTAGCCGTCAGCATCACCGCCTATGCTTTGAGCCTGATCGTCAAGCTGTACCAACATTACGGCACCATTGACGCCGAGGAGATCATCCGCCTGCGCGGAGGTGAAACATCGTGAGCGCTGCGCATCATCTGCCGGCGCTGGCCATTGTCGTGCCGTTGGTTATTGCCTATCTGATGCCGCTTTTTGATCGCTGGCGGAGAGGCTGGTGTACGCCGGCGGCGCTTGCCGCGCTCGGGTTTTCCTTTGCCGCTTCTCTGGTCATGGCCTGGCAGGTAATGACCCACGGGCCTTTCAGTTATCAGATGGGCAACTGGCCTCCACCCTGGGGAATAGAGTTGTATATAGATTATCTGGCCGTCTTTACCGCTTTGACGATGACCGGTGTCAGCCTGATCGTCTTAGTCTACGGCTCAAGGGACCTGTTGCACGAACTTAAGCCGCACCTGCTCGGCTGGTACTATACGCTTTATCTCCTGCTGATCGCTTCCATGGTCGGCATGGCGCTGACAAACGACATCTTCAACCTGTTTGTGTTTGTAGAGATTTGCGCGATTGCCGCCTGCGGTATAATCTCGATCAAGGAGAGCAGAGAATGCCTGGAGGCTGCTTTTAAATACCTGGTGCTCTCTGCTCTCGGCTCCGGCTGTCTGCTGTTGGCGATTGCCCTGCTTTATATGGTCACCGGTCACCTGAACTTTACCTTTATAGCGCAGGCGCTGCCGGAGGCGATGCGCCTCTATCCCAACAACATTTTGGCGGCCCTGGCTCTGCTGTTGGTGGGGATGGGAGTAAAATCGGCGCTTTTTCCGCTGCACGTCTGGCTGCCTGACGCTCACTCTTCAGCCCCCTCGCCGTCGTCGGCTGTGCTCTCCGGTTTGGTGATTAAAATTTACGCGGTGGCTCTGCTTAGAATTCTATACCAGGTTTTTCCGGACAGCATCTTTGAGGTGACACCGGTGCTCACTATTTTGCTGGT
This sequence comes from Dethiobacter sp., assembly GCA_018333405.1. GTDB lineage: Bacteria > Bacillota > Dethiobacteria > DTU022 > DTU022 > JAGXSR01. The sequence goes on from JAGXSR010000096.1 coordinate 5,021, forward strand.
GATGTCCAGCCTGGCCATTATTGTCGGCTCCATGTTCGCCGTCGTCCAGGAAGATATTAAAAAAATGCTGGCCTACTCCAGCATTGCGCAGATCGGCTATGTCTTTCTGGGTTTTTCTTTGATGGAGATCTCCGCCCTGACCGGAGGAATATTGCATATGTTCAACCACGCTATGATGAAAGCAATGCTCTTCCTGGCGGCCGGCGCTTTTATCTACGGCACCGGTGTGCGGCGCTTAAGCGATTTAAAAGGTATCGGCCTCACCATGCCTGTGCCGGCAGCTGCTTTTACCATCGGCGCGCTGGCCATGGTCGGTATTCCCTTGACCAACGGATTTATTTCCAAGTGGTTCCTGGTGCTCGGCGCGCTGCGCGGCGGACAAACGTTTTTTGCAGTAGTAATCCTGATCAGCAGCCTGCTTAACGGCTTCTATTACCTGCCGATTATCGTCAACGCATACTTTGGTGAACCGCAAGGTGCGGTAGCCGAACCGAAGCGGCTGCCGCGGCTGATGCAGGCGCCGCTGGTGATTTTGGGCTTTGGCTGCCTGCTTTTCGGCATATTTCCTTCCCTGATTATAGGGCTTGCTTCCAGGGCCGGCCAGGCCTTGCTCGGCATGTAATATCTTGATCACTTGGCGCCGTGGATTTTTAAGCCGGTTATCGGCGGCGGCCGGGTTCCTGTTTTAGAGGAGGGCTTTTTTACATGAATTTTACCGCAGCCATGGACGTAAAAGCATCAGCGGATATTATCACTTCATTTATGCCGGCAGCGGCTGTTATCGTC
>JAGXSR010000097.1 GCA_018333405.1 Dethiobacter sp.
TTTCCGTCAGGCTTAGTATTTAACCCGCCCGGCACCAATACCGGCGTTCCATCAAACAACTGCCATTCACGCCAGTCCTTATTTTCGATGCCAAAAGAGCATTTTCTCGGCAGTATACCAACCACATCCGTATGCAGATATTCTTTAAGCTCATCATCTACCTCACCGAGCATCTGAAAGGGGTCAACAATTTTTATCGGCCTGCGCTCAAGACCCAATTTTTCGCGCAGGTGGAAGATCAAGGGGGCCGAAATGCCGGTTACAGGCGATGCGCCAAAATCCACCGGCAACATATCAGTTTCAAGGTGATTTAAGGCCGCCTGAATTCTCTCTCTTGGTTTTATGAATACCACCTCCTGTTTGTACACATCTAACTTTAGCTCCGCAACGTGCATTAATTCATGTAACGTTTCATTATTACAGCCCTTCCCTTTTTTTAACCACCCCGGCCTCTAATTAAGCAATGCTTTCAACCGCACTTCCGCATTTTTCAGACATTCTTCCGGTGAAATTTCGCCGGTTATCGCTTTTTTAATCTCTTCTCCCAAAATTTCTTCGTACTCCCCCTGCTTGATTATGGTTGGACCACCGCGATACGGGCTGCTGCGTTTACGAGCTAATTTATAGCTCCGGTAGGCCACATCGAGCCAAGGGTAAAGTATATTCAAATCCGCGCTCTTGTAGTACGATTTCCAGGCTGTCGTCCCACCGAGGATAGAATAGGGGATTGCTAGTTCCTGGCTACAGGCCCATTTAACAAAGTCCAGGGCTTCTTTGCGCTTCTTGGAATAACGATTCACAACCAGGGACCAACCACCTAAAAGTGGGTTGCCGCCGGGAACCAGATCATAGCCGATACATCCCCTTAAGTCCCTCCTCATCTGGGAGCTGATTTGAGTGGAATGAGATTCGTATTGAATCATCATTGCACACTGACCGCTGCAGAAATCGCTAATTTCGCCGTCCCAGTCATTTTCAAAAGCCCAAGGTGGAGCATAACTGTAGCTCTGTATAAAATTTTTTAACGCATTTATAGATTCACTGGAGTTAATGGCTACATTTCCTACTTCATCGAATGATCGGGCTCCATATGCCCATTCCCTGGAACAAAATTCGTTGGTGATAAAGACCGGTAGTTTTCCTGCCATGGTTATCCCATACGGGGTCGGTGAGCTATTTAACCCTAATGTAAAATATTCTGCGATTTTATTGAATTCCAGCCAATTACGGGGGGGCAGCAAATCAGCGTCATACTTTCGGGAAAAGGCAGCTTTCAACTCCCGGTCAGCAAAGAGATCTTTGCGATAAAAAAGTATTTGGGTGCCGGGCATAAAAGGCAGGCCGAAAACCTTACCCTCGTAGCAGCAATAGCTATCAAAAAGGCCATCAATAAACTGCTTGCGGGGAAAATCCCCTCCCCCGCGGATATCACCGGTGATATCCGCAACGGAGCCCGTCTTGCACATTGCATAAATTCGGGAGACATCAACCATGAAAATGTCATATTGAGGAGATTTCCCCACCAATTCCTGTTCGGTAAGCGAGTATAGCTCTTTAAACTTCAGCATTTCGATTTTAACATTAACGCTGAATTTGTCTTTAAAGTGTGGCAGCAGCTGTCGAATGGCATAGGCTGCCGGGCTCTCCAGTAGCAGTGCAGTGATGTTTTCCCTATACTGAATGCCTCCAATGTTGATCTCTTTCAATGATACCGGGGCACAGCTTCCTCGTATAACTAATTTCGTTTTGATATAATGCTTTCCGGGTTCAAACATTTTCGGTTTACGCATGTTGTTCACCAGGAGTTCGCACACGACCCGGCTGAACTCTTCAACCGGCCTTTCGATAGCTGTATGCAATAGTTTGCCATGTTTCAACCAAGTCTTCTCAGATAGTGTTACTATGGATAAATCATCGGGAACTGTAATGTTGTTGAAATAAGCGGCTTCATATATCCCATCGGTCATTGCTTTATTGGAGAGGATCACCGCTGTAGGCGGAAAGGCCATCTGCAACAAAGAAAACATCTCTTTAAATGCGTTTTCCTTCGTGGCTTCAACGATACGCACAAGTCTTTCATCTATAGTAATTCCAAATTTAAGTAAAGCGTCATGATAGCCCCGAATCAAGGTCCAATCAGAATAGCTGTTTTCACTGGAAATCAACGCGACCCTATTGTGACCCATTTCCGACAGATATTTTAAGGCCTCCTGCACAGCAAGGTGGTTGTCAAAAGCGACAAAATTTACATCTTCGCCGTGCATGCATTCTTTTTCCAAGTAAACCACCGGCAGCAAAGAGTGATGCAGCTCTTTAATCCTGGCGGATCTCTCCGTCTGAGACGAATAGAGCACTGCCCCGTCAAAGCGGCGCTGCATTACGCTTTCCAGAGCTCTATTTTCATCATCCGGAATGTTGTTGGTAAAGTACAGTGATATGTTGAAGCCGATTTCTTGTAAAATCCTTGATGTGTTTTTGATAAATTCGCTCAGATACGTGTCCATCAAACTAGGCAAAATTAAAGCAATATTGTAGGTTTTATTGCTCTTTAAACTTCTGGCTACCGCATGTGGGGTATAGTTCAATTCATCGATCGCTTTTTCAACAGACACCCTCAACGCCTCATTCACTTTTTTGCCGTTAATAACGTTGGAAGCGGTTCCAATGGAAACTCCGGCTTTGCGGGCTACCTCTTTAATCGTTGGCAAAAACCATTCCCCCAGTGAATGAAACGTTTCATATTGTATAATTTAAATATACTCACTCAACCTGCATTTGTCAATTAAATTCGAATATTAAGCCATTTGCGTTGCTACAAAAAACTGCCGGGGACAAAAAAAGGGAATTGCGGGTTCCGATTGATCTGCCGGAAGGCTTCGCGTTGTCAGAGACGGTTGCGGTCGGGTTGAAAGGCGAGCCGGCGCGAGATGTGATATTCACGTATTTGTCCGGCGACAGCAGCAAAACGTTTTCGTTTGCCGCAAGCCGACTACCCGCTGCTTTTCCGAAAGAGATGTTTACTTCAGTCGACGTAGACGGGGCAGAAGGTTTTGTGTTCGAGCAGCCCGGGTTAACGGAGCTTTTCTGGAGCGATGAAGGCATTAATTACTCGATTGTCGGCAATCTTTCGGCAGAGCAAGCACTGTTGGTCGCCAGTTCACTGCAACCGTAAAAGACGTATATAGGAGCAAAGATCTTTAGCTCCCGACGTCGACGGGCTCTGAATGCCGGCATTGTGATAAAATCTAAACGGACAAGCGCAAAGACGGCAAAGTCGGAAGTATTCGGGAATAGATTAAATAGTGACTTGGCTGCAAGCCGCACCTAATGTGCAGAGTCAGATCAGGCTTCACATCTCTGATGGCCTGGTTTCGCCAACCCGGAACCAGGCCTATCTTCTTTGCCGGTTCGCCAGATTGACAAAGGTATTGCCTCTTCTCGTTTTATATTTCGTTCTTTTTTCTGAACAAGTGGAAAGTGGCCGCCACCAGAATCAGGTTGTAGACCACCCCAACAGCTATATACTGGTAGAAGCTTAAGTTCATGGTCAGAAGATCGGCCTCAATCAGCGGCTGAAGCATGGCGCGCTGCACCGCTTTGGCCGCCCAATGCGCCGGAGCTACGGCAAAAAGCCATTCCTTGGCGTCCAGAAAAAAGAGGCTGCCGATCGGAAATAAGAGCATAAAACCGCTGGCCTTCATGGTTACAAAGCCTTCCACCTTATTGTGGGCGAAGGCATTAACCAAAAAGGCGGTAATCGGTGTCTGCAGGGCCGACAGCGCGGCAAGAAGCAGAATATCGCCGGCAGAGAGCGTTACGGCGCCACTGAACCAGACGATAAAAAAGCCCCCCACCAGCGCAAAGAGATAGGCAAAAAGTACCTTGAACCATATATAAAGATTAAGCGAAACAGGAGAGATCCGGATAGAGATAAACACCTGGTCGTCGCGGTCGTCCAGCAGCGAAAAGCCGGCCATCGCGCCGTAAGCAAAGCCGACTAATACGGTCATCAGCATGGCGGTAAGCGCTAATGCTTCATCCGGCACGAGGTTATTGACGATCAGATACCGGCCCAGCCAGCCAAGAATAAGCGGATAGAAGATCATCACTACCGTCATCTTATTGCGCAGCAGGTTTTTAAGCTCAAATTTAAACCAGGCCAAAAGCATCTTCACACCCCCATCTCTTTCATCATATACTCGTTGAACTTTGGCTTTACCGAAAACCGAAATAAGACCATGGACAGCAGCGCCAGGTAGCTGTAGCCAAACAGGATTTTCCATAGCTCCACTTCCACAAATCCTGTGCCAATCAGGATGCTGGAGGCCTCCGGCGGCAACAGGATGAAAAACCTGGCTACAGATGCGTCAATCAATCCAAACTGCGCAAATACCGGCGGAAGCACGAACACAAATACGTAAATCATATAGTTGATCAGCAGCGAAGTAAAATCTTTCGCGCTATAAGAGAGCCTTATGCCGATCAGGGTATGCACAACGGTCACTATAAGCACGGCCGGGACCAGCAGCCAATAATTGTAGGTAACTCCTTTGATTAGGTACACGGCCAGGGAAATAAAGGCAACCGTGATCAGCGAGTTTAGCGCATTGACTAAAATTTTCGACAGCAAATACTCGTTTTCGGTGACCGGAGTAACCATAACCGAGTTTATGGTATGCTCCTTTTTTTCATAAAAAAGGGTGGCCCCCACCAGCAGGATAGTCATCATGACGCTATCCATGAGAAAGATAACCGGAATAAACTGCCGCAGCACTTCGCCTTCCAGAAACCAGGCCAGAAACACCCAAAACAGCAGGACAACGAAATTCGCCGCGAAAAGGTTGTATTTGTTCAACCGGATGAACTCACCTTGGATCAGCACTCTGAGATTAGGCACGCAGCTTCACCCCTGTCACCTTGATAAATATCTCTTCGAGCGTGGTCTCGCCGCTGTGCAGCGTCTCAATCTCCTTTTCCTGCAAAAGTTTAAAAAAAGATGGTAATTTAATCTCCTCCATCGTGAAGGTCTGGGAATGCAGCTCGCCGTTTTCACGATACTCCACCGTGACGGTGCGCCGGCCGTACTTTATTTTAAGATCACGCGGCGCCCCCTCCTCGCGCAGTTTGCCCTCGGCAATAAAAGCCACCCGGTCGCATAGCTCGTCGATGTCGCCCATGATATGGCTGGTTAAAAATACAGTGCCGCCCTTTTGTTTAAACTCAAGGATCATATCCTTCATGATGCGGGAGTTGGCCGGATCAACACCGTTGGTCGGCTCGTCGAGAAAGAGAAACATAGGATCATTTAAAAGCGCCCGGATAAAATTCAGCCGTATCTTCATCCCCTTGGAGTATTCGCCGGCCTTTTTATGGCGATCGTCCCACAGACCGACTCGCTTTAACAGCGGCTCTAAGTCTACTGTTTTCTTGTAGAGCCTTTTAAAAAACTCGAGATTTTCAAGCGCCGTCAGTTTGGAAAAAGAGATCGGCATCTCGAAGCTCACGCCGATATCCTGGTAAAATTGGTCGTCATAGCTGTTCAGAGGTTTCCCCTGGTACTCGATCTCCCCTTCAAAGCCGCGCAAGAGCTTGATCAGCACCTTTTGGGTGGTGCTTTTCCCCGCCCCGGACGGCCCGAGGAACCCGAATATTTCCCCTTCGTTGATCTGAAAATCAATTCCGTTGATGGCATAGTCTTTGCTTTTCTGATACTTGTAGCGCAGATTTTTAACCTTGATCACCCGCAATCCCTCCTTTAAATAAAAGCAATCGTGAACCTGCACAAGGTCTTTCAGCCGGAATGAGGCCACGGTCAATCAGGTTTGATCGTTTGATCAACGTCCGGCGATAATTCCGGCTTGTTTAACTCTACCCGCTTTAAAGCGCCGATGATCTCCTCCATTCCGGCGATATATTCAGCCAGCGCTTCGAACCCCCGCAAGGTTATACTGATATCGGTTACCGGCTTCCGCCCTACTATACTTTTAACAATCCGCACATATGACGCCGCCTCGAGGTTGCGCAGCTGCACAGACAGATTGCCTGCGGAGAGGTTAAGGTTTCGCTTCAGCTCAGTAAAAGGCACCATCCGCTGTGGGCTGCCGGCCAGATAGGTAAGTATGGCCAGCCGGGTCCGCTCATGAATGACACGGTCTAAAGAGAAATCCAGCGGTCTGTTCTCTGTCATTTATCTTTGCCCATAAGCCGGTAAGCCACATAAAGCAGACAAAAACCGCAACCGAAGGTGATGATTACCGCCAGTGACGGGGATAAGCGCTCTGCGTAAAACAGTGTGATCAAGCCGGTTACCAGCAACCAATTTCCAGTCACGAGCATCTCTTGCAGATAAAACACATTAACAAAGGCAATAAAACTCAGTCCCAACAGGATAGAAATTGCCGGAACAATAAACAGGCCCAAATCACGAGAGATCAAGAAAGCCAGCACACCACCGCCCGCCAGCGCGAAAGGAAGAAGCAGGGAGATGCTTTGCGGCGTGTAAACATCGCTGATCAGCCTGAGAACAGTGATATCCTGATAGGTTTTGCGGGCATGCTTTAAAATAAGCAGCATTTTATACCTGCCCACTGCCGCCCAAAAGAGAGCGATAGACAGATAAAAAGCCAGACGAAAAATCAGGGGAACAGCGTCAAACGTTCCGAAGCGAGTGATCAGGCAGTGCGAGAAACCGGCCAGCAAAGCAAGGCCGACACCGCCCCACAGACCGACCAAGGCCATGGCTTGAGAAATATTTATAAAGCGAAAAATATTGTTGCTCTTGACCACCGCGCTTTTGACAAACTGCAGGTTTTCCACCAGTTTCTGTAAATCGTCAGCGTCAGTCATGTTTTCTCTCACCTTTGGTTTATGACATAAACTACTTTATAATATAATATACTTTGTAATCGACGTCAATATTCCGCAATAAAAATAGAAAAAATTTGGAGCCGGTTTTGCCATACTTAAGGAGTGTTCTTTATGGCAAAAGGAATTTGCTGTCCTGTAAAGAATAACCTTAAATCAGGCTTAGCCGATACGTTAACCTATATGGCGACAAGGCCGTTATTACTGTGCGGGGAGGCATAGAAGATGGGTAAAGGCTCTTTTAAAGCATTTCAAACCGGAATCGGTTTTGGTTGCTGCCTGGCCATGATTATTTCATGGAGCATTCATCAATCCGTATTATTTGCATTGTTTCATGGTTTATTAGGTTGGTTCTATGTAATCTGGTATCTGTTGTTTATCCGGTAGCGCCTGGAAAGCGTCAATATGCCGATAGACTCATTGCGCCGGAAGGCAGAGCCTGATCGAGATTAAAATAGCAGGAGACACTATAAATTGCTGAAGCTGCTTTCGTTTTTAAAGCCGTACTCCCCGCTCACCGCCGGCGTGCTGGTTTTTATGTTTGTACATGCCCTGTCTGAGCTGTATTTGCCGACACTTTTGGCCGGCATTGTGGATATCGGCATTGTCGGCGGTGATAGCGCATATATTTTCAGGACCGGGGCGCTGATGCTCACCGTCGCTATCGGCGGGGTGATTACTACCATCGTCGGAAACTTATTGTCTTCCAGGGCAGCGGCAGGATTCGGCAAAGACCTGCGCAGAAGCCTCTTTAGCCGGATCGAATCTTTTTCCCTGCAAGAGTTCGACCGCTTCGGCAGCGCTTCTCTGATTACCCGCTCAACAAACGACGTCACCCAGGTGCAAATGGTTTTGCTGCTGATCTTGCGGATGATGGTTTCTGCGCCGCTGATGCTGGCCGGCGGCATGATCATGGCTCTGTCCAGGGATGCGCAGCTGTCGCGCGTTCTGATAGTGGTTATTCCGCTTTTAGCTGTCGCGGTAACGCTGATCGCGCTAAAAGCCGTCCCCGCATTTAAATCAATGCAGCTTGATCTGGACAGGCTGAACCTGGTCCTGCGCGAAAATCTGACCGGAATGCGGGTGATTCGAGCTTTTAACCGGCTGGAGCAGGAAAAACAGCGTTTCAATGAAGTAAATCTTGATCTCACCGCTACCGCCATCCGTGTCAACCGGCTCCTGGCTTCGATCATGCCGGTGCTGATGCTGACTTTAAACTTTACCGCTGTGGCCATAATCTGGTTCGGGGGGATGCGCATTGATCGCGGCCAGATGATGGTGGGCGACCTGATCGCTTTTCTGCAATATGTTATGCTGATCTTATTCTCCCTGATCATGGTCTCGATGACCTTTGTGATGCTTCCCCGCGCTTCAGCTTCAGCGGCGCGCATAAACCAGGTGCTGGATACTTTCCCCAACCTTATAGATCCTCCTCATCCGCAGAACGGCGGCGGCGCAGGCGGCGTGGAATTCAAAGAGGCAACCTTCAGCTATCCCGGAGCAGAAAACCCGGCCGTAAACAAGATCTCTTTCCGCGCCAAACCAGGCGAGATCACCGCTCTGATCGGGGGGACCGGATCGGGCAAATCCACCCTGGCTAAACTATTGCTTCGCTTTTACGATGTGGATAGCGGCGCTATCTACCTGGGCGGAGTGGATGTGCGGGAGATCTCCCAGGCAACGCTGCGGGATAAAATCGGCTATGTTCCTCAACAATCGTTTCTATTCAGCGGCAGCGTGGCCGACAATATCCGCTTCGGGCGCAAAGAGGCTACGGATGAAGAGGTGCGGCAGGCCGCCGAGACGGCCCAGGCCGCTGACTTTATTGCTGATATGACCGGGGGCTACAGCGCGATCATCGCCAAAGGCGGGAGCAATGTTTCCGGAGGTCAAAAGCAGCGCCTCTCTATAGCCCGGGCGCTGGCGAAACAGCCGGAAATTTATATTTTCGACGACAGCTTCTCCGCCCTCGATTTTAAGACCGAATTCCGGATACGGGCAGCGCTGAAAAAAGAAACCGCTTCAGCCACCGTGCTGGTTATCGCCCAACGGGTGGGCACAGTGATGGATGCCGACCAAATACTAGTTTTAGACAATGGTAAAATTTGCGGGGCAGGAAAACACGCCGAGCTTTTGAAAACCTGCGCCGTTTACCGTGAGATTGTGCTCTCACAGCTCTCCGCGGAGGAAGTTTCGTGAGTGGACGGCGGCGGGAAGAGCAGCAGCCCGGCGCTTTCTTGGGGCGGGGCCCGGTACATGCCCTGAGTTTGCCGGTAGAGAAGCCCAAAGATTTCAAGGGAGCAATGAAGCGGCTGGCCGGTTACCTTAAACCCGGGCGCCGACAATTGGCTTCAGTTCTGCTGATGGCCGCTTTAAGCACCGCATTCGGCGTAGTCAGTCCGAAAGTGCTGGGTCTGGCCACCACCAGTTTATTTGAAAGCCTGATCGGCGACCAGCGTGTGAATTTCGCTTATCTTAGCCAGATCCTGCTCATTTTGGGGGGTCTGTATCTGTTCAGCGCCTTATTTAACTTCGCCCAGCAGTATATCATGGCTGCGGCCGCTCAAAACACAATCTACGCTTTGCGCGAGGAGATTAACCAAAAGCTATCCCGGCTGCCCTTAAGATATTTTGATGATCACAGCCACGGCGATATCTTAAGCCGAGTCACCAACGATGTGGACAATATCAGCAGCACCCTGCAGCAGAGCCTGACCCAGCTGATAGCCGCGGCGGTAATGCTGGTGGGCATACTGGTGATGATGCTGGTGATCAGCCCGCTGTTAACCACGGTTGCTTTTATCATCCTGCCGCTCTCTTTCCTGGTCACCAAGTCCGTGGCAGCCCGCTCACAAAAATATTTTTCCCGCCAGCAGCAGGTACTGGGCGATTTGAACGGACATATAGAGGAGATGCTTAGCGGCCACCTTTTGGTAAAAGCTTTCGGGCGGGAAAAAGATACGATTGAACAATTCGGGCGGATCAATGAACAGCTCTACGACACCTCTTGGAAAGCACAGTTTGTTTCAGGGATCATTATGCCTCTGCTGATGTTTATCAATAATATCGGTTATGTGCTGGTCTGTATCTTCGGCAGCATCCTGGTCATTCGGGGTTCAATTACCATCGGCGACGTGCAAGCCTTTATCCAGTATGCCCGGCAGTTTACTCATCCGATCGCCCAAACGGCCAATATTGCCAATATATTACAATCAACCGTGGCCTCGGCAGAACGGATTTTTGAGCTTTTAGACGAGACAGAAGAGATCCCGGATACTGACGGGGCGGCGCTTGACTCACCCCGGGGCGATGTGCGCTTTGATAACGTCCGCTTCGGCTATACGAAAGAGAATATACTGTTGGAAAATTTAAATATTGAAGTGTCAAAAGGGCAGACTGTGGCCGTCGTCGGCCCTACCGGGGCGGGAAAAACTACTCTGGTCAATTTACTGATGCGCTTTTACGATATCGGCGGCGGCAGGATTACAGTAGACGGCATGGATATCAGGGATCTGAAGCGGGAGAATCTGCGCATGATCTTCGGCATGGTGCTTCAGGATACCTGGCTGTTCAGCGGCACTATCCGGGATAATATCGCCTACGGCCGCACTAAAGCCACGGAGCAGGAGATTCTAAACGCCGCCCGGGTAGCATACGCGGATCAGTTTATCCGCACCTTGCCTGAAGGCTACAATACCATTTTAAATGAGGATGCCTCCAATATTTCCCAGGGTCAAAAACAGCTGATCACCATTGCCCGCGCAATTCTGGCCGACCCGGCAATTTTGATCCTCGACGAGGCCACCAGCAGCGTCGATTCCAGAACAGAGCTTTTAATTCAAAAAGCGATGAAAGAGCTGATGCGCGGGCGGACAAACTTTGTCATCGCCCACCGCCTCTCGACTATACGCGATGCCGATATCATTCTGGTCATGAACGAAGGGGAAATTATCGAAAAGGGTACCCACCGGGAACTACTGAATTTTAACGGCTTTTACACAGAGCTCTATGCCAGCCAGTTCCCGGCTTCAGCAGATTAACCGGAACCTCTATTTTTGACCATATGCCAATCTACGTAATACCACCGGCAATCAATAAACCTCCTGAATGATAAGCCTTCGCGTTGCGCAAGCTAAGCCTGGTGTGCACTATTCGGGGAGGTTGGTATTTTTTGAAAGGAATACAGGAACCGCGCGTGGCCTATATGTGCATGGAATACGGGCTGCATGAAACGCTGCCCGTCTACGCCGGCGGGCTGGGAGTACTGGCCGGCGACTACCTGAAAGCGGCCAAAGATCAGAATCTGCCGGTTATCGGGATCGGAATCTTATGGAGCCAGGATTATACGGAGCAAACCATTAAAGACGGGCGACCGGTCAACTATTATGAGAACCATGATTTTGAGATGGTCGAGCCAACAGGCCTGGAGATTAAAGTAGAGGTCCGGGGCGAAGAGGTAACCTGCAAAATACATAAAGTTGATTGCTACGACAACGCTACCCTTTACCTGCTGGACGCCGGCTATCCGGGCAGCAAACACGGCTGGATGACCAAGCGGCTTTACCATGAGGCGGCACAGGAGCGGGTAGCGGCAGAAATCATACTGGGCATCGGCGGGGTCAGGGCAATCCGAGCGTTGGGTCTAGAAGTGGATATCTATCATCTCAATGAGGGGCATGCCGTTTTTTGCGGTTTGGAGCTGATCAGGGAAAAGATGCAGCTAAGTAACCTGTCCTTCCACGAAGCATGGGAAGAAACCCGCCGGGAGATTGTGTTTACCACCCACACTCCGGTTAAAGCAGCCCATGAGCTGCACTCTTTGGATTTTCTAAGTTATATGGGCGCTTTTAACGGGCTGACCCAGGAGCAGCTCATGGAAATCGGAGGAGACCCTTTTAACATGACCGCCGCTTCACTTTTATTATCCCACCTGGCAAACGGGGTTTCCAAGCTGCACGGCCGGACCGCTTGCCGCATGTGGCGGGAAATCGGCAAAGCCGCCTGCATTATTTCGATCACTAATGGTGTTCATAAAGCCACCTGGCAGCATCCCGCCATAA
>JAGXSR010000098.1 GCA_018333405.1 Dethiobacter sp.
CTGTGGCATAAAAAAAGCCGGCTTGAGCAATGGAGGCCGGTTCAATTATCAAAATGAGAATATGTTTGCAGCGGTCGGGAATGACTATCGTTAATCGGGAGGAAAAGCCTGCAACTCAGCTTATTCTCAAAATAAGACGACTTCTCAATTTAAGAAATGCTGAGTTTTATATTTTTAAGTTTCCTGTACAGTGTAGCCCGGCTGATACCTAAAGCAATGGCCGCTCTTTCTTTCCCCCGGGTAGTGGTCCCGTACTCGTTCAGGGCCTTAATGATCGCGCTCTGCTCTAAGCAAGCAAGCGAGCAGGCATGACCTACTTCATCGTCCCGGCGGTATTTGGTGACCTTTGCCGGCAGGTTCTCCGGTGATATTTCCGTTCCGGTCTCAATATTGACCGCGTATTCGATCGCATTTTCCAGCTCCCTGACATTTCCCGGCCAAGGGTAGCGGGACAACAGGTTTCTGGCCTGATCCGAGAAGCGGATTATATTTTTACGCAGCTGCCGGTTATATTGATCTAGGAAAAAATGAATCAGCAGATTAATATCTTCACGCCTCTCCCGCAAAGGAGGAATAAAAAACGGGATCACATTTAAACGGTAGAACAGATCTTTGCGAAACTTATTTTGATCGATCAGTTCTTCCAGATCCTGGTTGGTGGCGGCAATGATCCGCACATCGAGGTTTAAGGTTTTTATCCCGCCGACCCGCTCAAGCCGCCTGGTTTCAATAACCTGCAGCAGTTTAACCTGGGAGCTTAAGGGCATATCGCCAATCTCATCGAGAAATAGTGTCCCCTCATGGGCCAGCTCAAATTTTCCCGGCTTCCCCCCTTTACGGGCGCCGGTAAAGGCCCCTTCTTCGTAGCCGAAAAGCTCCGATTCCAGCAGAGTGGACGGGATAGAGGCACAATTGACGGTAACAAACGGCTTGCCGCCGCGGCAGCTTGTCTCATGCACCGCCCGGGCAAAAAGGCTTTTACCGGTCCCGGTTTCTCCCCTGATCAGCAGGGTGGAGTCCGTATCGGCTACCCGTTTCATCGTTTTTTTAATTTCACTCATCTCCGGGCTAGTCCCTTTAATTGCCTCAAAAGCAAGTTTTTTTTCCTCCCCGATAATTCGGGTGGCTAATATTTTTAAATCATCTTTCCGGCGAAAAGAGATCACCGCGCCGGTAACCCTGCTTTGCTCATACATCAGGGTAATATTGCAGAATAGTAACAGCCCCGCCTGACCTTCCACCCGATAGTATATCTCTTGCTCGTAGTTCCGGCTGCCGGATTCGGCTCCGCCCTGTATCAGTCTATGCAGGTTAAAACCGGCAAACAGATCGCTGATCTGCTTGTGGTGCGGATCATCGCCTAGGCAAAGCATCTGCAAAGCCGACTGATTGATATTGGTAATCCTCCCCTCGGCATTGACGGCGATAATCCCTTCGTGCACAAAATCAATGACCGCTTTAATCTGGTGAGCCAGGCTTTTCACCTTCATCTCCATTTTCTTTTCCTTGAGGGTGACGGCAATAAAATTACACAGGTTATTTATAAATTTGGTAAATTTGTCCTGGTCTTTGAACAGTTTTTGCCTTTGCTTTTCGTTGAGAGCCAGGAGAGAAAGAGTGCCGAGCTTCTCTTCCAGGTATAATATGGGGTGCATCAAAAAAGCCAGAACACCGCACTGGGCATAATTGTCGCAGTCGCGGCAAATTAAACTGCTCCTGGTGTCTTCGACAAAAATATACTCTTCACCGGGTATTAAAAGCAGCTTTTCTGTGGAGCACCCTTCCCGGTAAACCATACCTACTTCTTTTTTAAAAAAGCCGGTTCCGGCGACGACTTCCAAATCCCGATCGATCACGCCGAGCTCCATATCAGCCACATCGGCAAAAGCATCGGCCATCTGCTGCAGGAAATGCCGGATATTTTTCAGCTCCTTCACCATCGGCGCCCCTTTCGCCCGTGATGCCTTAAATATAGGTTATAGTTTGGCCGCAGCTGGCCAGAAAGCGCTCAAAGTCGGAATAGGAGATAGTCAGGGTGGCCGTATTGACATTAGGGTGAAAGTTGACCTGCGCATTTTTTTTCAAATCCTGATCCAGGACCAGCTCCACATCCTTATGCCGATCGTTGAGCAGGCCGAAAGGCGACACAGCCCCTGTTTCCAGTCCCAGGTACTGCTCCAGGCGGCCTGCCGAGGCAAAACTGAGTTTGCCGGCGGCGGTTTTTTCCGCCAGTTGATTCAGATCGACTTTTTTCGAATGCTCCAGCACTACCAGAAAATGGCGATTGCCCTTGTTGTTGCGTAAAAACAGATTCTTACAGTGAGCGCCCGGAATATCCTGCCAATATTGTTCCGCTTCTTCCACCGTATAGACCGGCGGATGTTCATGGCGGGTATAGCCGATTTCCAGTTGCTCCAAATAGGCATATAGTTTTTTTTCCGCTTCGGTGAGCACCGAACCACCCCCCTGTTCTCCCGCTATTTTAAAAATGCGGGAATGGACATGAAATATTATATTCAATACTAACATCAGCCCGATCTCTTTGTCAAAATATTTCTGCAGGCCATACCGCCCTGACCGAAGCCGGGCGAAACAGCGCCTCGCCCCTGCAAATTCCCTCTCCCTCTGCAATCCAAAAATACCCTTGCCCGCCGGGAGAGGGTCCTAAGGTGAGAGAAATTTGGTTTTCATCAAGCCAGGAGTGATTTTCAGCGCGGTTGGTGTAAACCGTAAAGCAGTGATTGACATTGTTAAAATAATACTTGACGTTTGTCAAGTCATCATGTTATTATTTTCACAGGAAATATTTAAAGAGCGACGCAATTTCAAATGAAGGGGTGTATAACAGCGTGGATCTGGCTTCCCGGCTAAAATATCTGCGAACTACGAAGGGGATGAGCGTGCGCTCGCTGGCCAAAGAGGCAGGGGTTACGCCTAGCTTTATTTATCAGGTTGAAAACAAAGAGGCGGCGCCTTCCCTGTCTACATTAAAGAGAATAGCCGAAGTATTGGAAGTAAGCGCATCTTTCTTTATCGAAGATGAACTTCCGGAAGAATGGTTTATTCAAAGGGCAACAGCCAGAAAGAAACTTATTACCGGCCAGGACGGTCTGAATGTGGAGCTGTTTACTTTTGCCGGATCCAGAGTGAAGCGATTGGAAGCGTCGATAGTAAAGCTGAAACCGGAGGCTGGGACCGACCGGTATATCTACAACCATGAACGGGACGATTTTATATACGTTCTGAAAGGAACTTTTGAATTTAAACTGGATCGGGGCTGGTTTCGTCTGGAAGAAGGAGATGCCATGCACTTAAACATACAAAACCCGAGCGCGTTCCGTAACCCGGGAGAACAGGAGGCAATCGCCCTGTGGATTGTTTCCCCGACCTCAATCGAGCAGCTATTCACAACCGGAAGTCATAACCTAAGGGAGGATAAGCATTATGCAACAAACGGCTCAACAGAGTTTGCGCCGGTTTGCCAAAGTGAATGAAATTATTCACAAACACGGCCCCGTACCGGCCCATCTAATCAGTATACTGCAGGATATACAGGAAGAGTATCGTTATCTTCCCGAAGAGATTTTAGCCTATGTGGCCACAGCTATGGATATCTCTCCGGCTAAGGTCTTTGGGGTGGCTACTTTTTACGATTATTTTTCTTTAGTCCCTAAAGGAAAGTATCTGATCAAGGTATGTGACGGAACGGCCTGCCATGTACGTAAATCTCAAGAGATAATCGAAGCCATCCGGCGGGCTCTGTCTTTATCACCCCATGAGGAGAGCACGCAGGATCTGATGTTTACTCTGGAAACTGTTTCCTGTTTGGGCGCCTGCGGCCTAGCGCCGGTTATGCTGGTTAACGACAGGGTTCACCCCAAGGTCACCCCCGCTAAGGTGCGGGAGATTGTAAATGAGATCAGGCTAAAGGAGGGTGGATTGATTGAAGAATAAATTGCATACCAAAGACGATCTGTTGGCGCATCAGAAAAAAATGCAGTCCGCCGCAAGCCTGGTTAAAACAAAAATCATGATCTGCGCCGGGACCGGTTGCGTAGCCGGCGGTTCACTGGAGCTTTTCGAAGAATTTAAGGCTCAACTCGCCACCCGGGGAATTGACGCTTCTGTAACGCTCCAGGCTGAAGATACCGATCCTCTGCAAGTTGCCCCCAGCGGCTGCCACGGGTTCTGCGAAATGGGCCCCTTGGTCCGCTTTGAGCCGCAGGGGCTGCTTTACGTCAAAGTCACAACGGAGGATGTGGCAGATATTGTCACCGAAACCGTCCTGGGAGGTCGGTTAGTGGAGAGATTGATCTATAAACATCCGCCAACAGGAGAAGGTTTTCCCCTGGAAGAGGAGATACCATTTTACCGGCATCAGCAGCGGGTGGTGCTGCAACATTGCGGCACCATAAACCCTGATGATATCAATGAATATTTCAGCGTCGGAGGCTATGGCGCTTTAGTTGAAACTCTGGCCATGGAACCGTCGGCGGTTTGCCGTATCATAGAGCGCTCCAACCTGCGCGGCCGCGGCGGCGGCGGTTTCCCCGCAGGCAGCAAGTGGGAAAGCGTGCGGCGAGAACCAGGAGAAGTAAAATATGTTGTCTGTAACGGCGATGAGGGTGATCCGGGCGCATTTATGGACCGGAGCATCATGGAAGGCAACCCTCACTTAGTGATCGAAGGGATGATCATCGGTGGTTACGCGGCCGGAGCAAGACAAGGTTATATCTATGTGCGGGCTGAATATCCCCTGGCCGTTAAACGGCTGCAGAGAGCCATTGAATCCGCCAGGGAGTATGGCTTACTGGGCGTTGATATCCTAGACAGCGGCTTTGATTTTGACATCAAGATCAACAGAGGCGCCGGCGCTTTCGTTTGCGGCGAAGGAAGCGCGATGACCGCTTCTATTGAAGGCAGGCGGGGGATGCCACGCACAAAGCCACCCCGTACTGTTCAACAGGGTCTATGGGCCAAACCGACCCTTTTAAACAACGTAGAGACTTTTGCCAATATTCCTTCTATCATTTTACGCGGACCGGAATGGTTCCTCTCGATCGGCAGCCCCAACAACGCCGGAACCAAGGCTTTCGCCCTTACCGGCAATATTTTGAATACGGGCTTGATTGAAGTGCCCCTGGGGATAACCTTACGCGAAATTATTAACAATATCGGCGGCGGTGTGCCCGAGGGGCGGAAATTTAAGGCTGTTCAAATAGGCGGACCTTCCGGCGGCTGCCTGACCCGGGAACATCTGGATCTTCCTATAGATTTTGACTCCTTAATCAAAGCAGGGGCGATGATCGGCTCCGGCGGCTTGGTGGTAATGGACGATCAGACCTGTATGGTTGAGGTAGCCCGCTTTTTCATGTCCTTTACCCAAAGGGAATCTTGCGGTAAATGTGTCCCCTGTCGCGAAGGAACCAAGCGCATGTTGCAGATTCTGGAGACTATTGTCCAGGGTAAAGCGACTTTGGCCGATCTCGATCTTCTGGCCGAGCTGGCGGAAACGGTGACAATCGGCTCGCTTTGCGGCTTGGGGAAAACTGCAGCCAACCCGATCCTGACCACTCTGCGCTATTTTCGAGATGAATATGAGGCGCACGTGGCAGACAAAAAGTGTCCGGTCAAAGTCTGTAAAACTTTGGCCACCTACATTATAGACCTAGAGAAATGTAAAGGCTGCAGCAAATGCGCACGCGTTTGTCCCGCTAACGCCATTACCGGCCGGGTCAAAGAGCCATTTGCTATATCTCTCCAGAAATGTATAAAATGCGGCGCTTGTGTGGCAGCTTGTCCTTTTGACGCCGTTTTGGAGGTGTAAGTTCATGGCAAAGTCAATGTATATTAACGGCCAGAGTATATCGTTCGACCAGGAAAAAAATCTACTGGAGGTGATCAGGAAGGCCGGAATAGAGCTGCCTACGTTTTGTTACTATTCCGAATTGAGCATCTACGGGGCTTGCCGCATGTGCCTGGTGGAAGAAGAAAAGAGAGGTATCATGGCCGCCTGCTCGGATATACCGCGGGACGGATACCGTATCTGGACCCATACCCCGGCCTTGCAAACCCAAAGAAAACGGACTATGGAGCTTCTGCTGGCAAACCACCCGCGGGAATGCACCGTTTGCTCCAGAAACGCTGATTGCAAGTTGCGGGAAATATCCCATAAACTGGGCGTGACGCAGATTCGTTTCGGGGAGCTCGCGGGGAGCGCGCCAGTGGACTCTTCCAGCGCCAGCATTATCAGAGATCCCAATAAGTGCATTCTCTGTGGCGACTGTGTGCGGATGTGTGAAGAGGTCCAAGGGGTCGGGGTGATCGGTTTCGCTTATCGCGGCTCTGAAGCCACAGTGACGACTGCCTTTAACAAGCCCCTGGCCGAAGTGGATTGTATAGACTGCGGCCAGTGTGCCGCTGTTTGCCCTACGGGAGCGCTGCATGTTAAAGAGCAGATGGACCAGGTCTGGGCGGCTATCCACGACCCGGGAAAACTGGTCGTTGCCCAGATTGCGCCGGCGGTGAAGGTGGCTTTCGGCGAAGCCTTCGGCATGCAGCCGGGAGAGGCGGCGACGGGGAAAATAATTGCCGCTTTAAAGAAAATAGGATTTGATCAGGTTTATGACACTTCATTTGCGGCAGATCTTACCGTGATCGAAGAATCATTTGAATTCAGTCGGCGCCTTGAACAGGGAGAGAAGCTGCCGCTTTTTACCACCTGCTGCCCCTCCTGGGTAAAATACGCGGAACTGCATTATCCACAGCTGTTGGATCATCTTTCCACTTGTCGCTCACCGCAGCAGATGTTCGGCGCTCTAGCCAAATCATACCTGAGGCAGCAGACAGAAAAAGATATTTACGTGGTTTCTATAATGCCTTGTACCGCGAAAAAGTTTGAGGCCGGCCGGCCGGAGTTTAGCTCCGAAGGACAGCCCCAGGTGGATGTGGTTTTAACTACCCAAGAACTGATTAAGATGGTGGAAACAGCGGGGATCGCCTTTGGAGAACTGGAAGAGGATATTTTTGATATGCCCTTTGGCTTCTCTACCGGTTCCGGAAATATTTTCGGTGTAACAGGCGGCGTGACGGAAGCCGTTCTCCGGAATTTGGCGGTGGATCAGGTTTTTTTCAAACAGTTGCGGGGGGCGGCGGGAGTAAAGGAAGCCCAAGTAGAAAAAGACGGGCATCTCCTTAAGATTGCTGTTATTCACGGCCTGGGCAACGCCAAAACATTCCTCGATCAATTAGGCCAAAGCGATGAAAAGTATCATCTGGTGGAGATCATGGCCTGCCCCGGCGGCTGTATCGGCGGCGCCGGTCAACCATGCCCGCCTGCTATGAAGATCCGGGAAAAAAGGGGTAAGGGACTATACGCTCTTGATCGCGGCATGCAGTTGAATCTGGCTAAAGACAACCCCATCGCAGCCAGGATGTATCAGCTGTGGCTTAAGGAGCCGGGAAGCGAAGAGGCCCATCGCCATCTGCATACCAGCTACCACTCGCGTAAACGGATCCAATTGGCGGAGATGACCTTTGGCGATGAAGCCCCGGAAACACCACCGCAAACAGACCGGCAGGCGGAAATCAGCGTCTGCGTGGGAACATGCTGCTATACCAAAGGATCCTATGACCTGTTCCAGACGTTTTACCACGCCATAGCGGAGCGAAAACTGGAAAAAAGAGTATCGCTGCAAGCCACCTTTTGCCTGGAAAACTGTCAGGGAAGCCCCTGTATAAAAATCGGAGATAAAATCATGGGCCAGGTATCCCAGGCTGATGTTGCAGATCTCCTCAGTGACCTCTAGTCGTTAAGGAGTGAGAACCGTGTTGACAGTAACAGTATGTGTGGGAAGTTCATGCCACTTAAAAGGCGCTTACGGCGTCATTGAGGAGATCAAACGGCTGATCGATGAAGGCAAATTCCCGGGCAAGGTTGAGTTGCAAGCCGGTTTTTGCCTGGATAACTGCCGCGGCGCCGTAAATATAAAAGTGGAAGAAACGATCATCAGCGGGGTTTCCCCCGCCAATGTTAAGCAACACCTGGATAACTATCTTAAGGGCAACGTATAAGGGAGCGAGGCTATGGGAGTTATATCTATTTCCAGTGCCAACTGTAAAAATTGCTATCGGTGTGTGCGTTTTTGCCCGGTGAAAGCAATCAGCATCAAGGGTAATCAGGCTAGGCTGGAAGAAGATCGGTGCATCTATTGTGGGATCTGCGTCGGGGAGTGCCCGCAGAAAGCCAAGCGCATTGAAAGCGGCCTGGAAGAGGTCAACCGCTACCGGAGCCAGGGACTGCGACCTGCGCTGAGCCTGGCCCCGTCTTACAGAGTAGCCTTTCCTGATTCATGGGCTGAGCTGACGGCAAAGCTGCGCGGGCGAGGTTTCGGTTTGGTGGAAGAAACGGCGGTAGGGGCCCAGGTTGTAGCCGAACAATTCAGGCGTATGGCCGACCTGCTGCCGGCCGGCCGTTGCCTGATCACTTCACCCTGCAGCGTGGCGATCACCTATCTGGAAAAGTATTATCCGCAATTGTTGACCAATTTGGCGCCGTTGGCCTCACCGATGATTGCCCATGGTCGCCTGTTAAAAGCCAAATGGGGTTCAAATCTGAAAGTGGTTTTTGCCGGCCCCTGTTTTGCGAAAAAAAATGAAGCTAAAGGAGCGGAAGTTAAGGGCGCGGTTGACGCAGTGCTTACTTTTGACGAGCTGTCCTGTCTTTTGGCTGAGCCGGCTCTTCCGGATGCAGCACAACCGGACGAGCCGCAGTCCTGTCTTGAAGCCGAAGGTGGCCGGTGGTTTCCCCTCCCGGGAGGTCTTCTCAGAGCAGCGGGGTTATCCGAGGGGGTATTGGAGCGCGATCTTTTGATCGTCGACGGTATGGAAGAGATGAAAGAGGTATTGCAAGCTTTGGCTGCCGGAGCGATAAACCCTCGTTTGGTAGAGCTTTTGGCCTGTAAGGGAGGCTGTTTGGGCGGCCCGGCTATAAACTCAAATCTCACCGCCTACAACCGGCGCAGCAAATTAATCGCTTCGTTATCCCCTTATTCGCACCGGGATAAACCAGCTTCCAATTATACCTCTTTGGGGCGCCGCTTTTTGGCCCAGCCTTACCGGCCGGTTCATCCGGGAGAGGAAAAAATAAAAACTATCCTGAAATCAATGGGCAAAGAGAGCGCCGACAAAGAGTTAAACTGCGGATCCTGCGGCTATACATCGTGCAGAGACAAGGCTGTGGCTATTGCCCAAGGTATGGCGGAGTTGGAGATGTGTCTCCCCTACATGCGGGAAAAAGCGGAAAATATGGCTAATCTGGTCATTGATTTTACACCCAACGCCATTTTGATAGTCGATTCAAACCTGACCATTTTAGAATTCAACTCTGCGGCCGAGTCCATGTTTCAAGAAAAGGCGGAAGAGGTAAAAGGTAAACCGTTAAGATCGGTTATAGATGAAATTCATTTTATGGAGGCCTTTGCCGGCAAAGATATATTACGGGTAAAGGTAACCTACCCTCACCTGGAGCTGGTTACCTTTCAATCGCTGATCTATATTCACGAAGAAGACCTGGTACTGGGGGTAATTATGAATATTACCAATTTGGAACAGCAACAACTTGCCCTGGAAACAGTAAAACAGGAAACTATCGGCAAGGCTCAGGAAGTGATTGAGAAGCAGATGCGGGTAGCCCAGGAGATCGCCGGCCTCCTGGGGGAGACAACAGCGGAGAGCAAGGTGCTGTTGACCAAACTTATTCATCTGGTCAAGGAAGGCGGCAACTATAATGTTATCCCTTGACCTGACTTTTAAAAAGTTGAAAAAAAGAGGCGAGGAGCTGTGCGGCGACACAGTAGAAATAGTCCGTGACGCGGAAAGCACCGTGATCGTTTTGGCTGACGGGTTGGGCAGCGGAGTGAAGGCCAATATTCTCGCCACCTTGACGGCTAAAATCATCGCGACGATGATCAAAAACCACTTGGGTATTGAAGAAGTGGTCAAGACCATCATCGAAACCCTGCCTGTGTGCCGCTTGCGGGGGATTGC
>JAGXSR010000099.1 GCA_018333405.1 Dethiobacter sp.
GCCTGGCAAGTATTGAACGTGAGGGAAACAGATACCGGAACGGCTCACTGGTTGCTTACTGGCATAGTTATTATAATGGCCTTCCCATCTACGGAGATACAGGTGTAGCAATGATGTTTAACGACAGCGGGTTGGTTGAATATAAGCGCAGGCTTTATTCATCAGTTCATCCGGCGGGGGCTCCTTTCATGGTTGGCGACTTCAAGGAGGCCGTTATTTCAGCGCTGGCTATAATAGAGGATAAAGGTTTGCTTCCTGCAGCGGGAACACCTTATCTGCTTGAAGAGATTGAGTTGGTATATGTCGCAGTTCAGACGACCTCGCCGTCCCGTATTGTCCCGGCTTGGGTCATCAGAATAAATGGGTTGGATTTACTGATTAACGCCAGAGATCTGTCATGGCTGGAAGGGGTGAACCGGTGAACCTTGGACGGGCGAAAACAGCCCTGATTTATGCATTTCTTGGGCTAAACATATTCTTGTCCTATCATCTTCTTTTGCCCTTTATGGACAGGTTTAATCAAGTTGCTGTTTCATCTGCCGATTATGAAAATGCCCGTAGTTATCTGGAGCAGAATAATTACATCCTGGAAGCAGAAATAATCCGGTCAGCACAAGTGAGCACATTTTTGACCGTGGCGCCTGCTCAGCAGATACGGGATGAATTGAGATCATTATTCAGCGGGGCTTCAGTGGTTTCAGAAGAAAACAAAACATCTGTCTACCGGCTGACGGACCGGGAACTGACTGTGCGACCGGAAGGGCCGTTGCGCATCGATTTTAAGCCTGGTCTATTCTTGGAGGCACAAAGTGAAACCCCGGAGGATCAGGAGCTCTCCGGTCTGGTGCTGCAGCTTCTTGGCGAGAATATGGTCGTGCCCGACGAGGTGCGTTATAATTATATCAAAAGAGAGCAGGATGGCCGAAAAATCATACATTACTATCAGGATATTGGCGGTACTCCGTTATATGCCGGCTACATGAATGTTTTTATAGAAGGGGATCGTATAGTCAGCGTAGAATTGTATTGGTTGGAGCTGATCGATTGGCCTCAGGAGGGAGAGATTGAAGTGATCCCTGCTACTGAAGCGCTAATCAGGCTGGTAGAAGAGTTGGGACCGAGTCCTAACCCTCGGCAGATTATAAAAGTCGATTTGGGTTATTACAGCCGCGAATACAATGCAGAAAAGTGGGAGATCCCTCCGGTTTGGCGCATATTGCTGGGAGATGGCGGCGTATATTATATAAATGCTTTTACCGGGAACCTTGAAGCTGATGAATAAAATTGTTTTGTTGATTTGCTGATTGGAGAAGAATCATGGATACGATTGTAATCAACGGGGGCAAACAGCTGATCGGAAAAGTGCGGATCAGCGGCGCAAAAAATGCAGCGGTGGCTATATTGCCGGCGGCACTGGCATCTACTGAAAAAGTCTGCTTAAATAACTTGCCTGATATCAATGATATCCGTACGCTTGTGGCTATTTTGGAGGACTTAGGCATTGGCATCCGGCGCAGGGGCCGTCATGCCCTTGAGTTGAACCCAGCTAAATTGCGTAGTTATGCTCCATCTTATGACCTGGTGAAAAAAATGCGCGCCTCATATTATTTTATGGGCAGCCTTCTGGCCCGTTGCGGACGGGCGGAAGTGCCGGTTCCCGGCGGCTGCGATCTGGGTCCGCGACCGATTGATCAACATTTGAAGGGCTTTGCCGCTCTGGGCGTGGAAATCGAACAGGAGCATGGCCTGATCAAATTATTTGCCAAAAAAATGCGGGGAGCGCATATTTATCTGGACGTAGTCAGCGTCGGGGCAACGATCAATTTAATGATTGCCGCTGTAACGGCTGAAGGGAGAACTGTCCTGGAAAACGCAGCGAAAGAGCCGGAAATTGTTGATGTGGCCAACTTTCTTAATGCTATGGGCGCCTCTATCCGTGGAGCCGGAACGGATGTAATCCGGATCGATGGAGTCAGCCGGCTTGGCCGTGTGGAGCATGCAATTATCCCGGATCGGATTGAAGCGGGCACTTTTATGCTGGCTGCAGCTGCCACCGGAGGCGAAGTAGTTGTTGACGAGGTTATCCCCAAACATCTGGAAGCCGTTAGCGCAAAGCTCAGGGAGATGGGGGTTACGGTGGATGCGCAGCCGGAACGGATCACTGTCTGCAGAGAAGATAAACTGCTGCCCTCTGATCTGAAAACATTTCCGTATCCTGGCTTTCCTACCGACTTACAGCCCCTGGCGGTTGCTCTGCTTACTGCAGCCGAAGGAGTCAGCATTGTCACTGAAAATGTCTTTGACGGACGGTTCCGGCATGTGGACGAGTTAAAGAGAATGGGCGCCCAGATCAAAGTGGAGGGCCGGACTGCAGTGGTGGAAGGAGGAACTCCATTATCCGCTGCGCCTGTGACGGCCACAGACTTAAGAGCCGGCGCCGCTCTGGTCGTGGCCGGTCTTATGGCCAGGGGTGAGACGATTTTAAGCGATGCAGAGCATATTTACCGCGGCTATGAACAATTTGAAGAAAAATTGCGCGGTTTGGGCGCTTCGATCAGACGCACGCGCGGGCGTGGAAGCGTTCTTTCCAGAAAGACGATCTGATATGGAAATTTGGCTGATACGCCACGGCACAACCACCGCGAACCAGGAAGGTCGGTTTCAAGGCCGGTTGGATTATCCTCTTTCTGATCAGGGGCGTTGCGAAGCGGATCTGCTGTCCCGCAGATTAAAAAATGTCGGGCTGGAATTTTTATACAGCAGCGACCTCAAGCGGGCCTGGGAAACTGCACAGATCATTGCCGCTGCAACAGGTCTAAGACCGGTTTCGTCTCCGCTGTTGCGTGAATGCTCTTGGGGCGCGGCGGAGGGCTTGACTCAAGCCGAGATTCATTCGTATTTATTGCCGCCATTTTTCTATGCGGGCAGAGATAGACTTAAAGCAAGTTTCTGGGGTGGTGAAAGCGAACGGAAGCTTATGTCCCGAGCCGGATATTTCCTTAAGAGGGTAGATATAGAGTGTAACGGATTCAGCCGTGTCGCCGTGGTCAGCCATGGGCGTTTAATTAATGCGCTTCTTGCCGCGGCCTTTGGCCTAAAAGCTCGCCGACGGTGGCCTTTTTCTCCCAGCCCCGCCTCGCTGTCACTGATTATCCGTAGAGCGGGAGAGAGCAGTTATCGTTTGGAGCTGTTCAATGACCGATGCCACCTGAATATGTAAGTTTGTTCATCTTCGCCAATAACTATTATCGGAGGAGAAATTACAGATGGACAAATTTGAAGGATATAACCGCAAACTGCGTCGACCAGCTTCGCCGATCAGCTGTTTCGTTTTTGGCATTTCAGGGTTAATCATTGGAGCGTTGCTGGTCGCGGCCCTTTTTTACTGCTATATATTGCCAAACCTGACTGCCGATCCCTTAACTGATCCTCTTAAGCAAGATGAGGCCGATCTAAAAAAGCCCCCTTCGCCTCACCGGGAGGATCTGGCTGCCGTGGAAGTGGTTAACCGGGTGATGCCGGCGGTAGTGGCTGTGAATAATTATGGGTACGTAACCCGCCTCGGACAGAGCGCCTTAGTGGAAAGAGGTTCCGGATCAGGGGTTATTGTCAGCCCGGACGGGTACATCATTACCAACCAGCATGTAATTAACGCTGCTGATGAAATTCGGGTGGTGTTGCCCGATAACGGCACAATGAAAGCAACCCTGGTGGGGGAGGATGTCTTAACAGACCTGGCGCTGCTGAAAATTGAGCGCGACGGTTTACCTTATATCCCGTTTGGAGATTCTGAGGCTACGCAGGTTGGGGAGAGTGTATTTGCGGTAGGCAATCCACTGGGGTTTTTTCAGCAGACGGTCACAGCCGGGATAATCAGCGCGGTTGATCGGCAGGTGCGGATTCCAGACAGCCAGTATGCCTACACCTTTATTCAGACAGATGCTGTGATCAATCGCGGTAACAGCGGCGGCCCGCTGGTTAATCTGCGCGGTGAAATTATCGGTATAAATTCGGTCAAGGTGGCGGCCGTTGGTGTGGAGGGGATCGGCCTGGCTATTCCCAGCAGGACGGTGAGGCGAGTAATGACGGATTTACGTGAGTATCAAAGAGTGCGCCGGCCTCAACTGGGCATTTTAGTAGAAGATCTCGCCCAGGTGACTGGCGATACAGCAGATCAGGGAGTGCACATCCGCGAAGTAATTGCGGGGAGCGCTGCCGAGCAGGCGGGTTTACAGGCCGGCGATGTGATCATATCCATAGGAACCAGACCGGTTCAGTTTTTGGCCCAATTGTTTGATACACTTCTGGAATATTATCCTGGAGATCATATAGAGATAACAGTACTAAGAGACAACACAACGCTAGTATTTAACGCCGTGCTCGGTGAAATGCAGTAATGTCGGTCCGGGTCTCCGGATGGGTGTTATGTCAGACGGCAATTGGTCGGAGGATAACTGTTGAAAACACTGCTGATTTTTATTGACGGGGTTGGACTGGGAGATACCGGCGCAGCTAACCCCTTTATTTTTGTCGATACCCCGGCTATACAGGCGCTTCTTCAAGGTCAACGATTATGTCGGAAGGCAATAGGGTTTAGCGATAGAAGAGCATCCCTTTTAGGCCTGGATGCGGTCCTGGATGTGTGCGGGCTGCCCCAAAGCGCCACCGGCCAAGCTACAATATTTTCCGGGGTGAATGCTCCACGTTTGCTCGGGTCCCACTTAAACGGGTATCCCAACAAATTGTTGCGCGATATGCTTGCCGAAAGAGGGATCTTTAAACAATTCAAGCAGAAGGGTTACCGCTGCGCATTTGCCAATGCCTACAGACCACCATTTTTTGAACACCTTAAGTCGGGTTTGCCCGGCTATAAATATTCTTGCAGCACTTTGGTCACTTATTACGGGGGTGTTGCCTTTCGTTCTTTAGATCATCTGCGTAATGGTGAGGCTGTGTATATGGATATTGACAATACTTTTCTGCAACAAATGGGTGTGGATGTTGAGCGGATCACCCCGGAAGAAGCCGGACGCAGACTGATAGCGATAAGTGGCCGTTATGATTTTACAATGTTCGAATATTTTTTTAGCGATCTGGCCGGCCATAGCACAGATTTAAAAAAGGCGATCCAAGTGGTGGAAACACTGGACCGTTTCATCGGGGCAGTGGCCGAAGAGCTGGATACAACCCGGGTCCTGTTAATAGTTACCAGTGATCATGGCAATATGGAAGACCTAAGGCATAAAGAGCATACAACTAACCCTGTGCCGGCTCTTCTGGTGGGAGATCAAAAACTGCGTCAGATAATTTCTGCACGGATGAATAACCTGACTGATATTCTGCCGGCAACACAGTTTGTTTTGGCCTGGGAGTGCGGATAACTTCAGGCATGAGGTCAGGGTTTCCGGAATCCTGTTGCGCATACATAGGGTTTACGGTCTCCGCAGCTGCAATGGTAACCAGGGCCACCAAGGAGAGGGCTTGCGACAACTACTTGCTTCCCCGGAACATAGTCTGGAAGGCTCGGTGCCTGCCACAAAATATTCATCCACAACCGGACCGTTGCACCAGGGTTCGCGCAGAAGCATTGATTCCGGGCAGAGGGAAACTCGAACGATCCCTGTGGGCGCTATAAAATTCCTGATTTCCCAGGGCTGATGAGCTTTCTCCATAAATTCCGCCCAAAGAGGAGCCGCCAGATTGCCTCCGGTAGCATCAAGGGGCTGCCCAAAATCATCTCCAATGTACAGGCCGGCTACCAATTGCGGCGTATAGCCGACCATATGGACATTTTTTTTCTCCTGCGCTGTTCCCGATTTGCCTGCAGCCGGACGATTAAGAATGGTTTCGACCCGGCTGGCTGTGCCCCCATCCCGAAGCACCCCTTTTAGTATATCGGTGATGATAAAGGAGATATTTTCATCCAGCACTTTTTCCTTTTGTGGACTGTTTTCCATGACCAGATTGCCCTGGGCATCTAAAACTTTCCGTATCAAGATTGGCCTGACCCTGTAGCCCCCGTTAGCGAACGGGGCGAACGCTGTGGTAAGCTCAAACAACGTTACTTCCTCTGTGCCCAAAGGCAGTGAAAAGTAAGGGTTCATCGGCGTAGATATGCCCAGTTTACGGGCCATTGCCACTGTTTTTTCCCGTCCGATTTCTACATGAGTCAAGATCGCAGCGATATTGCACGATTTGATTAGCGCTTCGCGAATAGTTAATTCACGGTGATGAAAATCACCGCCATAATCAGTAGGCTCATAAGCTTCCGTCAGGCCTGGTTCACTCAAAGAGATAGGCTCACAAGCTATTTTGTCGGCCGCGGTAAAACCGCTTTCCAGCGCTGCGGCATAGACAAAAGGTTTAAAAGATGAACCAGGGGAGCGAAGAGATAAAGCCCGGTTTACCTTGGTTTCTTCAGCGTCCCGCCCGCCAACCATTGCATAAACATAACCTGTTTCCGGATCTAGGGCAACCAACGCGCCTTGTGGCTGTCGCTTGCCATCCTGATCTGTTCGCATCTGAGGTAGAGCGGCAATTGTTTTTTGAGCCAGATTTTGCAGCCGGCTGTCCAATGTGGTATAAACTTTATATCCACCGTAATTAATGCGCGAATAATCCCCATTAAAATATCGGGCCAGTTCTGTATTAATAGCATGGTTGAGAAAATAGGAATATTTTTCTTCGATAGTGGCGCTGCGGAAAATTAACTCCTTGCTTAGTGCCGCTTCTTTTTGTGCCTCGCTGATAACCCCTGCAGAAAGCATCTGATCCAGCACAATTTTCTGCCGTTGTCTGGCGGAGGCATTATTCAGAAAAGGAGAGTAATAATAAGGCCCGCGCGGGAGTCCGGCTAGAAGTGACGCTTCGGCCAACGTCAAAGCGTTTGCGCTTTTATTAAAAAATGTTTGAGCGGCTGCTTCAATGCCGTAAGCTGAATGACCGTAATATATAGTATTGAGATATTTCTCCAATATTTCCTGTTTAGAATAAGTACGCTCCAGGTGTATGGTATAGATCGCTTCATTTACTTTTCGCTCCACAGTTCTCTCATGAGTCAGGTACAGGTTTTTGGCCAACTGCTGGGTAATAGTGCTTCCTCCCTGGACAGTCTGCCTGTTTATCAGGTTGTTGATCAAAGCCCGGCCTATTCCACGCGGATCAAATCCTGAATGCTCAAAAAATCGTCGATCTTCAACGGCGATTGTGGCCAAAAGCAGATAATCTGAAATTTCACTTAAAGGCACATTCATTCTGTTTTCCAAGTAGCGCTTGGCAATCAGGTCGCCGTGCAAACCATAAATTCTGGTAGTTAATGGTTGTTGTGGCAGCGGCAGGTCGTCCATCCACGCAATAGTATAGACCAGATAGCCGAAGCTCCCGGATATGCCTAACAACAAGGCAATCACTAAAATCAGAATAAAGCGGACTGCAGACACAAATTTTTCTCCTGCCTGAAATCTTCAATACCCTCTCAGCCGCCGTCGGCGCTGCCAGTTTCCGTCAACATCGGCAAAGTTTAGCGATCGAGAGAGCCATAAATAATATTATGGCACTAACAGGTTTCTTTTATTACAGTTGAGAGTCAAATTGGTCATTTTTTTATCATTTATTAATTAGTGCAGGAAAACAGGCAAACATAGAGAATTAGCTCTAGCATACCTTTAGATTGAACCGCTTCTTTTAGAATAAAAAAGCTGCAGAAAGAACATAATTTTTTTGGAAAGAGAAAAGGTATTGGAATATCCTCTTAGGGCGCCTAATTCTGCGTGAAACCCCTATGGATAATTGCAGAGAACTTAAGATTGGATCCTGGTGTACAATAATATGACGATCTTATGGATTTGTTTTATTCCTTCAAAGATTCCTGCTTTCAGCGGGGCTTAGGTTTTATCTGAATCTGTAGCAAAGGGTCGGCACACACTTCCAGATCAGTATCAACTTTAAAGGTTTCATCTGTTTTGTCACGAGCATACAATACATTAAGGGGGAGTAAACCTATGGATCCGGAAAAGTTAACTTCGATGACATTAAGCGAGCTACACCGTCTGGCCCGGGAGCATGAAATCAAAGGGCATTCGACACTGCGCAAACAGGAACTTCTTGACACTTTAGCCACGCTTTTTTCCAGCCGGGAAGAGCAGCATACCGCATCCGGTCTGTTGGAAATCATGAATGACGGGTTTGGTTTTTTGCGGCGTCTGAAGTATTACTATTCAGATGAAGATATTTATATTTCCGCATCACAAATCAGGCGGTTCAATTTGCGAAACGGCGATATGGTATCGGGTCGAATCAGGCCGCCCAAAGACAATGAACGCTACTTTGCCTTGCTGCAGGTTGAATTGATTAACGGCGAAGATCCGAACAATTTCAGCCGCCGCAAAACATTTACCTCTCTGGTTCCGGTTCACCCTCGGGAAATACTACATATGGAAACAGAGCCGCACATATTATCCACCAGAATTATTGACCTGCTTATCCCCGTGGGCAAAGGGCAGAGAGGGCTTATTGTTTCCCCTCCCAAAGCAGGCAAAACACTTCTCCTAAAACAGATCGCCAACAGTATCTCCAACAATCATCCCGAGATTGAATTGATCATCTTGCTGGTGGATGAACGACCCGAAGAAGTTACTGATATGGAGCGTAGTGTCAAGGCTGATGTAGCCAGCTCAACTTTCGATCAGAAACCGGAGAACCATATTCGTATCTCTGAACTGGTTTTAGAACGGGCCCAGCGCCTGGTGGAGCAGGGGCGGGACGTGGCTATTTTGCTGGACAGTATTACCCGGCTGGCCAGAGCTTATAATCTGGTTATACCCCCCAGCGGACGTACGCTCTCCGGCGGGATAGATCCGGCCGCCTTTTATAAACCAAAACGTTTTTTCGGGGCGGCCAGGAATATCGATGGAGGGGGCAGCCTGACCATTATCGCCACTTCGTTGGTTGATACCGGCAGCAGAATGGATGATGTTATCTACGAGGAATTTAAGGGAACCGGCAACATGGAGCTGCATCTTGACCGCCGTATCTCTGAGCGGAGGATTTTCCCGGCTATTGACATATCCCGTTCCGGCACCCGTCGGGAAGAGCTCCTTTTAGATGAGCGGAAGCTGGAATTGATGTGGGCTTTGCGCCGGGCCATGGGTAATACGCCTAACGTAGAGTTTCTGGAAATGCTCATGGACAGATTGAAGCAAACTAAAACAAATCAGGAGTTCCTTGACAATATGCATACTTTATAATCTAACCTGGCATCTTGTTAATACCGTTCAGCTGACCACTGTGCATTTCCGCAATCTACTTAAGAAATGTATAATCTATCCTCTAAAACAACAGAATATGATGTATCTTCTTGTTAAAAAGGAGTAGATGTTCGTGATTAGGTTGCTGAAATCGGTTACGGCGATAATTACGGCCGGGGTGGTATGTTTTGGCCAACCTCATAGCGCAGCGGCTGAGCAGGAGACCGGGGAAGGTGATCGACGATCCGTTGATGTTCCGTTATATTATCTGGAGCTGCTTGAGTTCAGCGCCGCTCAACTTGATCAATATGAAGCGCAAAGGCCCAACCTCTTTGATTATAGAATTAAACAAGGGGACAGTATTTATAGCATTGCCGTCCGTTTCGGGACAGATATCAGAA